>JBMSPZ010000017.1:0-14354 GCA_049423025.1 Rickettsiales bacterium | reverse complement strand
ATCTTTTTTTAATTGACAGCCAAATGTCAGAAATTTTATCAGTTTTTTTACTTAATTTTTATCTAGGAAATGGAAACAAAATTAATCAGATTTCAAAAAATTATCTGGATTTATTTAAAAATATTTCTTCAGAATTTATCATTTATAAGGTTCAAACTTTTTTACTTAACATTGCTCTTGGCATGGTTCCAAGCAAAGCCTGGGATGGATATGATAATGCTAACGGATATATTATTTTAAAAAAAGATGGGGAAGTTGGTTGTTTTGATATATTAAATAAAAAAATTTTAGCACAGTATCTATTTGATAATACAAGATTTGATACCCCAAGTTCTTCAAGGCACCGTTTTGGAATTTTGTATATGGAAAATGGAAAGTTTTTTATAAAATTAAACTTGCAAATCAGATTTGAAAATTTCTAAAAATTCTCAAATTTTACATATAAGCAAAACTTATTAATCATATAAGATTTTTATATTTTTATTTATAACGATTCAGATTAAATTAATCGCAACAAATTTAACTCAAATATAAAAAATATGAAATTATCCCAATTTATTATTGTCTCGTCTTTGGTGCTGGCTAGTTGCTCCAAAGGGCATCATCATCACCATAAAATGTCATTAAATAATCCAACTACCAATGAATTTTGGTGGCCAAATAAAGTTGATTTATCATCGCTTCGAACCAATGCCAAGGCTTCAAGCCCTTATGATAAAAATTTTAATTATGCCAAAGAATTTGCAAAATTAAATTTAGATGAAGTTAAAAAAGACATCGCCAAATTACTTACCACTTCGCAAGATTGGTGGCCTGCGGATTATGGAAATTATGGTCCATTTTTTATTCGTATGGCTTGGCATAGCGCTGGCACTTATCGCACCTTTGATGGTCGGGGTGGTGGCGATGGTGGACAAATGCGCTTTGAGCCTTTAAATAGCTGGCCAGATAATGCTAACTTGGATAAGGCTCGCAGATTATTATGGCCAATCAAAAAGAAATATGGCAATAAAATTTCTTGGTCAGATTTAATTATTTTAACTGGCAATGTTTCATTGGAGCAGATGGGCTTTAAAACCGCTGGTTTCGCTGGGGGCAGGGTTGATGATTGGGAGCCAGAAAATGTCAATTGGTGGGCGGAAAAAAAATTCTTAGCTAGCAAAAGACATGATAAAAAGGGTGATTTAAAAAAACCATTTGGTGCAACGCAAATGGGATTAATTTATGTAAATCCTGAAGGACCAAATGGCAATCCAGATCCGCTTTTGGCAGCAAAAGATATTCGTGAAACTTTTGGCAGAATGGCGATGAATGATGAAGAGACGGTAGCCTTAATTGCTGGTGGTCACACTTTTGGCAAAGTGCATGGCGCTCACAAAGCAGAAAAATGTTTAGATAAAGAGCCGGCTGGAGCTGGTCTTGAAGAGCAGGGTTTAGGTTGGAAAAATAAATGTGGAAAAGGTAATGGCATCGACACAGTAACTTCTGGCTTAGAAGGAGCTTGGACCGCTAGTCCAACTGAATTTACGACTCAATATTTGGATAATCTCTTTGCCTTTGAGTGGAAAAAAACCAAAAGCAAAGGTGGAGCTATTCAGTGGATTCCAACTGATGAATCGGCTAAAAATCTAGTTCCAGACGCCCATGACCCAAATTTAAGACATGCGCCAATTATGTTAACGACAGACTTATCGCTTCGATTTGACCCGGAATATAGCAAAATTGCTAAACGCTTTCAAGAAAATCCAAAAGAATTTGAGAAAGCTTTTGCCAATGCTTGGTTCAAGCTTACGCACCGCGATATGGGTCCAGCTTCATCTTATATTGGCAAAGATGCTCCGAAACAACAATTTATTTGGCAAGATCCGCTTCCAAAAGCTAATTATAAAATGATTGATGCCAAAGAGGTCGAGGATTTAAAAGCTTTAATTTTGCGCACCAAAATTGCGCCAGCGGAGTTAATTAAAACCGCTTGGGCATCTGCCAGTTCTTATCGCAACACCGATAAAAGAGGTGGCGCAAATGGTGCAAGAATAAATCTTGAACCTCAAAAAAATTGGGAAGTAAATAATCCAAAAGAGCTTCAGCAAACCTTGATAAAATTGCAAGAGATTCATAATTCTTTCAATAAAAAACTTGCGGATAATAAAAAAGTTTCATTGGCTGATGTCATTGTTATTGCTGGTTCAAGTGCAATTGAAAAATCGGCAAGACTGGCTGGATATAATGTTAAAGTTCCAGTAAAAATTGGTCGAGTTGATGCACTTCAAGAGCAAACCGATGTTAAATCCTTTGCTTTGCTTGAGCCAAAAGCTGATGGCTTTAGAAATTATTTTGCCAAGGATAATCAAACCAAGCCAATTAATGCTTTAATTGAAAAAGCCAAAATCTTAGATTTATCGGTTCCAGAAATGACGGTTTTGGTTGGCGGTTTAAGAGCAATTGGTGTAAATGCTGATAATTCAAATATTGGAGTCTTTACCAAAAATCGTGGCAAATTAACAAATGAATTTTTTGTGAATTTACTTGATAACAACACTAAGTGGCAAAAAGCCAAAGAAGAAGGCTTTTATGAAGGCTTTGATTTAAAAACCAAAGAGTTAAAATGGCGTGGATCACCTGTTGATTTGGTTTTTGGCTCAAGCTCTGAACTAAGAGCGGTTAGCGAATATTATGCTTTAGACGGCAATGAAGAAATTTTTGTTAAAGATTTTATCAAAGCTTGGACTAAAGTTATGGAGCTAGATTTTAAAAATTAAGTTAAACCTCGCTTAAATAGTGGGGTTTAATCATTAAATTATATTTATGAAATTATTATTCACCTTCATCACCATTTTCTTACTAAATATAGATTTGGTTAATGCCAAAACTTTTTCGGTGCAAATTTTAAACAAAAAGAAATATGAAAATATGCTTTTTGACCCGAATTTTCTTAAAATAGAATTGGGTGATGAGGTTGAATTTATCCCTACTGATAAAGGGCATAATTCGCAAGCGCTTTTAGTGCCAAAAGGTGCAGAAAAATGGCAAGGCAAGGTTGATGAAAAAATTACCGTTAAATTTACTAAAAAAGGATTATATTTTTATGAGTGTAAATATCACGGGGTCATGGGAATGTTTGGTTTAATTCAGGTTGGTAATGATCTTCACAACAAAAATGAACTATTGGATTTTACTGATAATTACCGAAAAAAATTGATAATGAACAAGAATCGAATTGATGGAATTTTGATGAATTTAGCAAAATAATTTTAGTGAATATTTTGATTTTTGTGTTTTTGTAAGAATAAAGTTTCCCTTAAAAAAAATAATTTAGTTAAATATTAAAAATTATTTATCTAATATTTAAATTGCTTAAATAATTTATTTATAAATAAATTATTTAAAAAAATTATCTATTCTTCAAAACTATTGCAAAAAAATGACCAAAAACCCCTCAAATGAAACAAGCGATTTTGATGTAAATTCTTTTTTCGCCGATTTTGCCAAGCCGTCGTCAGATACAAAAAATTCCGATAAAACCATTGGCAAGAGGGGGTCCGCAAGGGATGTAATTGCTATCCCGCCAAAAAAACCAAGAGCCGTTGAAGATTCTGGAGATGGCGGTTTAATCAAGAGTGCAACTCACATTACATTGTCAGAAAGTTCTTCTATAAATTGTGGACCAATTAAGAATCCTGAATCAATAATTGCTCCATCTCCAGCTTCTTCAGGAGATGATAATCATATTCGTAAAAGACATAGAATTGTTGAATTTTTTGTCAAAAAACCCTGTAAATATGATTTAAGACGCAATAATTCCACGGGTTATGTTGAGGCTATATTGACGGCAAATAATGATAAAATTAAATTATTTGATGGTTCTCAGTCAGATTTCAAATTAAATTTTCAGCCTCATAAGCTTTGCAATATTATCGCAAATATTGAAGATTGCGAAAAAATTTTAGATTTTTTAATCGATCAGGAAAATATTAAAAAATTTTCTATGATCATGAGTAAATTATCGAATAATGATTTAGCTGAACTTTTATCTAGATTGCATAATCAAGAAGACATAGAAAAGAGGGTGGAATATTTATATAAAAATTTTGAAGATGTCGGAAATTTACTGAACTCAATGGCTTCTAAAAGCGCTAGAGACACTGTTTTGAGAATTATAGCAAAATCTCCTTATGATTTAAAGAAAACCATTGAATTTATTCACACTTCACAATCTGATTTAGAGCAAAGAATTGCAACAAAATTTGGTGAAGGTGGGAATGACAAATCAAAATCAAAATTGGATAGTGAAAAATTGTTTTTTTGGCATTTATTGTCATGTTGCGAACCAAGTGAAAATGGCTCGAAACCCTATGATTACAATAATTTAAAAGATTTTATAAATGAAAATTTTGATCTGGTTTTTGGTTTTGTTTGCTCGAAAAATGATAAATTTAGCTCAAATCAAAAACAAAATTTAAATTGTAAACAGATTGCCTTTATAATTTCAAATTTTAACAATGATGAAGCAAAAAAAATACTTTCAATTTTAAGTGACAGAGTGGATGATATTGCTATTGGAAGTAGGGGTAGGCAAATCTATGAAAAAATTTTTGATTCGAGATTTGGCTTGTTCACCGAAATGTTAAATTCAGATAATGGTGATAAAAAATTAGCAAAATTAATCAAAATATCCGAAGTAATTGATTTAAAATCAATGGCTGGAAATTCAACCTATAGCTGTAATAAGTTACTTGAGGTAGCAAAAGATGATTCGCTTGATTTGGAAAGTCCAAATTTTTTTACTGAAGTTTCTAAAAGATTTGAATATTTTAGATTGCCCATTAAATTATCAATAACGCCAAAAGGAGACCAACCTTCGGCTCAATTAGCTGGAGCATCCGCATCTTTACAAGGCGGTTTAAGTCCAAAAAAAACCGATTCAATGCAGTTGGGGATTTAAAAATTGCTATGGCAATATTTTTGTTTTAGATACAATTTTAAAGATGTTTGTTAAATTTAAATATGAAAAAATCTTCTTGTTGATTAAAATAAAAATGTGCTAAAATAGCAAAATATATGGTTTTATTTTAATCCTAAAAAAATTGTATTTTGCCAAATTTTTAAAGAACTTATGATTTTATTAATAGATAATTACGACAGCTTTACCTATAATTTATATCATTATCTTATTAATGCCCAAAGCGAAATTAGTTCGCAATCAAAATTAAATCACGAAATTATCGTTAAACGCAACGACAAAATAACTATCGATGAAATTGCCAATAGTAAATTTGATGCAATTGTTTTATCGCCTGGACCCTGTTCACCAAATGAAGCGGGAATTTGTTTAGATGTTATCAAAAATTTTCAAGGAAAAATTCCAATTTTTGGGGTTTGCTTGGGTCATCAAGCTATTGGGCAAGCATTTGGAGGCGATATTGTTCGCACTTTTCCGATGCATGGAAAAATTAGTAAAATTTTCCATAATCAAGAAAATTTATTTCAAAATATTCCTTCGCCCTTTAATGCAACTCGCTATCACTCTTTGGTTATCGACAGAAATTCTTGCCCAAAAAATCTAAAAATTACCGCTGAAACCGAAGATAAAATTATAATGGGGATTAGTGATGAGAGTAAAAAAATTTATGGAGTCCAGTTTCATCCAGAATCTATTGCTACTGATTTTGGATTAGAAATTTTTAAAAATTTTATTAATTTAATTTAAAAATAAATTGTTAGTTCAAAATTTCAGCGCTGACCAATTTGAAATATTTTTCGATCAAATTTTTGATGATAAAATTGACGATAATTCAATTAAAAATTTTTTATTAGATTTAAATCATCATAATATCCCATTAAGCTCAATGATTGGAGCTTTGCGCTCTCTCAAAAAACGATCTTTAAAAATTAACTTTCAATTTCCAACCCTTGATGTATGCGGAACTGGTGGTGATAAATTAAACACACTAAATATCTCAACTGCAGTTGCATTTACCTTATCTTCAATGGGGGTAAAAATTTTGAAACATGGCAATAAAGCGGTTTCTTCAAAGTCGGGTTCGGCTGATATTTTTTCTTATCTCAACATAGATTTTTTGAGTGATGAAAATCAAATTTTAAATGAATTGAATCAGAAAAATTTAAGTTTTTTATTTGCTCCTTTTTTTCATCCAGCTTTGAAAAAACTTGCCAAAATTCGTCAAGAAATTAATCAGCCAACGATTTTTAATTATTTGGGTCCGCTTTTAAATCCAGCTAATCCGAGTTGGCAAATTATTGGTATTGCAAAATATGCGATGATGGAAAAATATGGCCAAGTAATTGCCAAAATTAATCCATCGGCAAATATTTATTTGGTTCATGGTTTTGACGGAATGGACGAAATTACTACCACGGACAAAAGCTATTTATTAAAAATTATCCAAGGTCAAATCCAGCCAATTGAAATTATAAACCCTAGTGAATATGGTATTGAAAGGGCTTCTATTGCCGATTTAACTGGAGGAGATAGCGTCTTTAATGCCCAAAAAATGCTTGATTTATTTGCCTGTGCCCAGGACTTATCCTATCTTGATATTGTTTGTTTAAATTCGGCTTTCGCTTTGCAATTGACTGGAAAATTTCTTGAGATAAAAGAAGCAATTAAATATTGCAAAAATCACATAATATCTGGTAAAGTTATAGAACATTTAATAAAAAATTATCCACAACTACCGCAAAATTAATTAATAATTTATGACAAATTCAATCGCTAAATTTGATTTACCCTATAATCAAAAAGTTTCGCCAGACAAAAAAACTTTGATTAAAAATGTTCGTATTATTGACCCGCAAAGTGGTTTTGACCAAATTGGGTCATTATTGATTATAGGCGATAAAATTGCTGATTTTGGGGCAAATTTGGTAAATAATTTAATTGTAGCCGATCAAATTATTGATGGTAAAGGCTTGGTTTTGGCTCCGGGTTTAATTGATATGCAGGTGCATTTTCGTGATCCAGGACAGACTCATAAGGAAGATTTAGCCAGCGGAAGTGCCTCGGCAGTTGCAGGTGGGATTACCTCGGTGGTTTGTCAACCTAACACCTCTCCAACTCTTGATTCAGTTTTAACTTTTGACTATCTTCGATTAAAATCTAAGGAACAGGCATATTGTAATGTTTTTGCTTATGGCTGTATTTCTAAGGCAATGAAAGGCGAAGAGTTGGCTGATATGAATTCTTTAGCTGAGGCTGGAGCGGTTGGTTTTACAGATGATGGCTTGCCAGTTATGAATGCAAATTTAATGCGTAGGGCTTTTGAATATAGTAAAAACTTGAATTTAATTATTGCTCAACATGCCGAAGATTTAAATTTAAGTAATAAAGGTTGTATCAATGAAGGCATGGTTGCTCATAGTCTTGGGGTGCGAGGAATTCCGAATATTTCCGAATCGGTGATTGTGGAGCGAGACATCGCTATTCTTGAAGCCATAGGCGGTCGTTATCACTTATTGCATTGTTCAACTTGGCAAGCTCTTGATGCAGTAAAAAGAGCCAAAGACAAAGGTTTAAAGGTAACTGTTGAGGTTTCTCCTCATCACTTCACTTTGACTGACGAACAGGTTTTAAAATCTGGAACATTGGCAAAGATGAATCCGCCACTTCGAAGTGAAGCCGATAGATTGGCTCTAATTCAAGGTTTAAAAGA
This sequence comes from Rickettsiales bacterium, assembly GCA_049423025.1. Taxonomy (GTDB): domain Bacteria; phylum Pseudomonadota; class Alphaproteobacteria; order Rickettsiales; family UBA1997; genus CAILUF01. Next base: position 6,684 of record JBMSPZ010000017.1, on the reverse strand, counting down.
TGGCGTTATTGATGCAATAGCTACTGATCACGCTCCTCATGATATTTTAAGTAAGGAAAAAACTTTGGAGGAAGCAAGTTTCGGTATCGTTGGCGTTGAAACAATGTTGCCATTATCGCTAAATTTATATCATCAAAATATTTTGTCGCTTAGAGATTTGCTTGCAAAAATGACTTGCAATCCAGCCCAAATTATCAATAAAAATTTGGGAGTAATTGCCAAAAATGCCCAAGCTGACCTAGTTTTGATTGATTTAAATTATGATTGGAAAATTGATTCACAAAAATTTTACAGCAAATCAAAGAACTCGCCATTTGATGGTTTTAAAGTAAAGGGTAGAGCGGTAATGACAATTGTTGCAGGCAAGATAGTTTATAACATTTTATAATTAATTTTATGATTTTTTGGACATATTCAAAAATTATTTATTCTCAAAAAGGCTTGAAAAAAGCAAGAATTTTTTTTCTAAGATCATTTTTATATTTGAGTAAAGTAAATTTTTGGCTAAATTTTATTGATAAATTTTATAAGGATTATGGCTCAAAGCATGCTCCAAGCGAATTAGTTGCTTTGCCGGTGCGTTCTTATGTTTGTGGAAAATTTGATATCAAAAATAGAATGGATTTTTTGATTAATCATTATCTTTTTATGAAAAAACAATTTTCTAAAAAAATTGTTAAAGAATTTTTGGATGTTAATAAAAAAATTACTATTTCAAAAATTACTAAAAAAACTCAAGAGGATTGTGAGTTAAACATTTTGATGCATGGCAAATTCTGGAGGGAGGGTGCGATGACCATATATTTTTTTGGATGCCAAATATGAATTTATTTCTTCATTAACTTTTACCGTCAACAAAGATAAAAATGGTAAAAAAATTATCTTTATTGGTGGTTTACAAGGCGGTAGTGATTTAGAAAAGTCGGATATAGTTTCGTTCACCAGAAATCTTGGCGGTTTGAGACCGAAGCATGCTTTAATCGAATGTTGCTATGCAATTGCTGAAGATATCGAAGCAGATTTAATTATTGGAATTTCGAATGAGAATCATGTTTTTTCATATCAAAAAACTTTCCAGAAAAGTTATAATGATATTTGGAATGAAATTGAATCTTCATTAAATGCTGATGGTAATTTTTTATTGCCAAAGACTTTAAAAAAGAGAGATTTTTCCGAGGTTCCGCAAAAGAAACGCAAAGATTGGTTAATTCGTCATGGACACCTTCAACAGCTTCGAGAAGATGTATTAAAATTTTTTAATGCCGAGATAAAATTAGTATAGTTTTTGAGTTTAAAATTTATAAATCCTGATTCTTTAAAAATTCAAGTGCTTTTTTGGCAACATTTTTTTGGGCGATTTTTTTTGAATTACCTTTTTCTTTAAATTCTAAATCTAACTCCTTGATTTTTATGGTGCATTGAAAAATGGGAGCATGTTCGCTTCCTCCGATTTTTTCAAAAAGATAAATTGGTAATTTTTTGAATTTGGCTTGAATTATTTCTTGTAAATTCGAGATATAATCAATGTTAAAATCTAGATTGTCAGACTTTAAAAAATCTTGCCAAAAATTTAATATAAATTTTTTAGCATTGATGAAATCGCTATCTTGATAAATAGCTCCAATTAAGGCTTCGAGAGCATTTTCGAGATTGTTTTTGTTGAAACTCCCTCCAATTTTTAATTCGCCATTGCTTAATATTAGCATTGAAGCTAAATCAATTTTATTGGCAATTAAAGTTAAGGTTGGACCTGAAATTAATTTTGCTTGGGTTTTTGATAGGCTTCCTTCATTATATTCTGGATATTTTTCCATCAGAAATTCTGCTATAACTAAAGATAAAACCTTGTCGCCTAAAAATTCTAATCTTTCGTAATTTTGTAGATTATTTGCCTTAGATTTGATGCTTGGGTGAGTTAGGGCTCGCATCAATAAATTTGGGTTTTTAAATTTATAATTAATTTTTTGGTAAAAATCGTTAAATTTATCCATATTTATTTGTTAATTTTCATGCCAATTCTTTCGAAGCGAATTTGCTTGAGCCAATCGAAAATATCAAATATTGAACTGGGATTAGAAAAGAAAATATTGGTTACCTTTCCAACTAAATTTTCTTCCGAAACAAAGCCAACAAAGCTCAAAAAACGGCTATCTTGCGAATCATCGCGGTTATCACCCATAAAAAAATAATGGCCCGCAGGAACTTCATAAATTCCGGTGTTATCTTGTGGTGTCATTTCTCGGTCATAAGTAATAATCTCTTTTTTATTTGGTAAAATTTCAAGATATTTTTGATATGAAATTTTTTTTCCATTTTCCATTTCAAATGCTGAACCAATATATTTTTTAACAACTTCTTCATCATTTATATAAACTACCCCATCGATTAGTTGAATTTTGTCGCCAGGTAGACCAATCAAGCGTTTGACATAATTAATTGATGGGTCAGATGGTAATCGAAAAACCACGATTTCGCCACGCTTAGGACTTGATTTAAAAATTCTGCCTTCAAAAATTTTTAATCCAAATGGAAAGGAATATCGACTATAACCATAGCTATATTTATTTACAAAAATATAATCACCAATTAACAAATTTGGATACATTGATGAAGATGGGATATGAAAGGGCTCAAAGGCTAGGGAGCGAATCAAAATCGCAAAAAATAATGCCCATAAAAAAGTTTTTAAAGTGCTTTCTTTTGGCTTAACTTCATTGACTTTTTGAGGATTTGCTTTTTTGCAGAATTTAGAAAAAACTTTAAGCATATTATTTTTGGTGAATTAAATTTTTACCATCCATTTCTCTTGGCACCTTAATTTGCATTAAATTCAAAATCGAAGGAGCGATATCGTTCAAGGCACCATCACTTAATTTATAATTGGCAAAATCGTTGCAAATTAAAATAAAAGGCACTGGGTTGGTGGTGTGAGAGGTATGAGGATGACTTTCTTCATCAAGCATACATTCTATATTGCCATGATCTGCTGAAATAATCATGGCACCATTATTTTTAATGATAGCATGCTCTAATAAACCAAGTTGATAATCAATGGCTTCACAGGCTTTTATTGAGGGTTCAAGCATGCCTGAATGACCTACCATATCTGGGTTGGCGTAATTTACAACAATAAAATCAAATTCTTGACTGTTAATGGCTTCAATTAATTTATTGCCAACTTCAGAAGACGACATTTCTGGCTTTAAGTCGTAAGTGGCAACTAAAGGCGATTGAACCAAAATTCGTTTTTCACCTTCAAATTCTGCTTCGCGCCCACAAGAAAAAAAGAAAGTAACATGAGCGTATTTTTCTGTTTCGGCGATGCGAAGTTGTTTTAAATTATTTTTAGCAAGAATTTCCGGAAGCGAATTTACGACCTCTTTATGAGGAAATAATATTTGGTAAAATTTATTTAATTCTTTGGAATATTCGGTTAAAGCAATGGCATGAGAAAATTTACAAGATTCAAATAATTTTTGAGAAATTTGACGAGCCCTGTCGGCACGAAAATTAGCAAAAATTAAATTATCGCCAGACTTAATCCCCTGATAATCATTGATGATTGCAGGTTTAACAAATTCGTCAAAAATATTTTGTTGATAGCTGGCTTCAACTACTTCAACTGGAGTTGTAAAATGTTCGCCTTTGCCAAAAATTATGGCATTAGTTGCTAATTCTATTCGGTCCCATTTTTTATCACGATCCATTGCATAATATCGCCCAGAGATTGTGGCAATTTTTACATTTTGATGAAGATTATTTTTGGCATATTCAAAATATTCTAAAGCACTTTTTTGGGCAACATCTCTGCCATCAAGAAAGGCATGAAGAAAGACCGAAACATTATTTTTTGCCAATAAATTGGCTAAATAAATAATATGAAAATAATGTGAGTGAACTCCGCCATCGGAGAATAAACCCATAATATGGCAGGGCTTGTTATTGATTTTAGAATCGGTGATTAATTTTTGTAATTCAGGATTTAGTTCAAGAGAATTATCTTCAATTGCCTTGTTAATTTTTGGCAAATCCTGATAAATTACTCGACCAGCCCCTATGGTTAAATGTCCAACTTCAGAATTGCCAATTTGACCCTCCGGCAGACCAACAGCTAGTCCCGAAGTTTTAAGTTTTGAATTTGGGTATTTATTTAAAATTTTTTGATAATTTGGCATTTTGGCTTGGGCTATGGCATTGAATTTGTCAGATTCATCTCCAATGCCAAAGCCGTCAATTATACATAATAAAATTGGTTTTTTCATAAGTTATATGGTAATAAAATTATAACTAAAACTTTATTAAATTATTTCTTTTTTGCCCTTGAAACTAAAGATTTTTTTCCACCAGATTTTTGTTGGAAAATATGTAAAACTTTTTCGGCGTCTTCAAAAGGCACTGCAAAAAATGAGAAATTATCCAAAACTTTAACATCATCAATATGACGCTGACTTACGCCAGTGCTTTTTTCAATAAAATCAACTAATTTTTTTGGATCCATTTGGTCATTTCTACCTTTGGCAATGAATAATCTTGCGGTTCCTTTACGGTCAACATAACCGCGTTTTTCTTGATTGCCAATTGGACGATATCCAGTGATGCCATGATCATCATAATAAAAATCTTTGTTCTTTTTATATGAGCCAACATCATGAATTTCGTTATAACTTTTTTCACTCAACTCATCTTTAAAGGCTAATTTTAAAAGAGCCGATAAAGTAGTTTTAGGATTCGGGTTGTCTTGAAGAATTTCTTCGGCGATTATATCGAGTTCAGAAGGGGTTCCACCGCTAACAATTTCAGAAATTGCTGATTTGATGCGCTGTTTTTTGCTATCGATAACATCAGCGATATTTGGAACTTTTTGCTTAGTAATTTTAGTGTTAGCAATTCTTTGAATCGAAGTTAATTTGCGATATTCTGACGGTGTGATTAAAGTGATGGCGGTTCCAGATTTGCCAGCTCTTCCAGTTCTACCAATACGATGAACATAGCTTTCTGGGTCTTGAGGTAATGAATAATTGATAACATGAGTTAAGTTATCAACATCGATACCGCGAGCTGCCACATCGGTTGCCACTAGGGTAGTAATTTGTTTAGAGCGGAATTTTTGTAAAACTTTTTCGCGTTGTCCTTGAGATAAATCGCCGTGAATAGCCTCGGCTCTGCATCCACGATGAGCAAGTTTGTGAGCGATTTCATCAGCATCAACTTTTGTTCTGCAAAAAACCATGCCATAGAAGCTATCCTCAACATCAATAATTCGAAAAAGTGCTTCAAATTTATCGGCTTGTGAAACTTCAAAATAAATTTGTTCAATATTATCGCGACTAATTTGTTCGCTCATTACTGAAATAATTTCATAATCTTGCATGTAATTTTTGGCAAGTTTTTCGATATGTGAAGGCATTGTTGCCGAAAATAATACGGTTCGACGATTTTTTGGCGAAGATTCAAGAATTTTTTCAATATCTTCAACAAAGCCCATATTAAGCATTTCATCGGCTTCATCTAAAACCACATATTTTACTTTAGAAATGTTTAAAGTTTTTCTTTCAAGGTGATCAATAATTCTTCCTGGAGTGCCAACTACAATGTCGATTCCGCGTTGTAATCTGGCAATTTGGCGTTCGATTGGTTGTCCACCATAAACTGCAACGATAGAAATTTTGTGGTTTTCAGAAAATGAACTTAACTCTTCAGTTACTTGAATAGCTAATTCACGAGTTGGAACCAAAATTAATGCCTGAACATTTTTTGATTCAGGAACGATATTTTCAATAATCGGAATACCGAAAGCTGCGGTTTTACCAGTTCCAGTTTGGGCTTTGCCAATTAAATCTTTTTTATTTTGTAAGATAAAAGGGATAGTTTTTGCTTGAATGTTGGTAGGCTCTTCAAACCCTTTTTTTCTAAGGGATTCAAGCATTGTATCGGATAAACCGAGGTCACGAAATTTGTCTAAATTAGGCATAAATTATTGTTAAGATTAATTAAATTATTTAACACTTTAACTCTAAAATTGATAATTACTAAATAAATATTTTCAATTTTGAAGTTAAAATGGAAATTAGCTGGCATTATATCAATTCATCTTCTAATGTAAAGGTTAATTATTTTTTAGAATTTATGATTAATGCCAACTAATTGCGAAATATTTTGTAAATTATTTTTATCAAGCTCGCTCGATAAATATTTTTTTATTTCTTCAACCAATCCAAAACCCTGATAAATAAAGGCTGAATAGATTTGAATTAATGATGCACCATTTTTAATTTTGAGTAAGGCATCTTCTTTGGAGCTAATTCCTCCCGTGGCAATCAACGGAATTTTTCCTTCGGTAAGTTGATAAAATTGTTTTAAAATTTCTGTCGATTTTTCAAATAAAGGCTTGCCACTTAACCCTCCAGCTTCGTTTTGGCAGGTGCTAAGTAAATTAAAATTTCTAGCAATTGTGGTGTTAGAAATAATTACTGCATCTATTTCATATTGCAAACTAAGTTCGGCGATTGATTTTAGTTGTTCTAAATCAAGATCTGGGGCTATTTTTAGAAAAATCGGTGTATTTTTATGTTGCTGATTTTTAAGATTAATTTTTAAATTATTGATTTTTTCTAACAGTAGATTGAGGTTTTCTGGATTTTGAATATCGCGCAAATTTTTGGTATTTGGTGAAGAGATGTTGAT
>JBMSPZ010000016.1:0-14412 GCA_049423025.1 Rickettsiales bacterium | reverse complement strand
AATTATCACTCGTCAGCCGAGTTAAAAGAGGTTGGTGAAGTAGTTAAAGTAGGTGATGGAATCGCCAAAATTTATGGTCTAGATAATGTTCAAGCTGGTGAACTCGTTGAGTTTGATGGCGGAATCAAAGGTATGGCCTTAAACCTAGAATCTGATAATGTTGGCGTGGTTATTTTCGGTGATTCACAAAAAATCCGTGAAGGATCAAATGTAAAAAGAACTGGTAAAATTGTAGAAATTCCAGTTGGCAAAGAATTATTGGGTAGAGTTGTTGATGCTCTTGGAAACCCAATTGATGGCAAAGGTCCAATTAATTCAAAAGAATTCCGTAGGGTTGAAGTTAAAGCTCCTGGAATTATTGCAAGACAATCAGTTTCTGAGCCAATGCAAACTGGTATTAAAGCAATTGACAGCTTAATTCCAATTGGAAGAGGACAGAGGGAGTTAATTATTGGCGATCGTCAAACTGGTAAAACCGCGATTGTTATCGACACTATTATTAATCAAGCTAAAGCCCATAGCGAAAATGATGAAAGCAAAAAATTATATTGTATATATGTAGCTATTGGACAAAAAAGATCAACAGTAGCACAAATTGTTAAAACCCTTGAAGACGCTGGAGCTATGAAATATTCAGTTGTAGTTTCTGCAACTGCTTCAGAAGCATCAGCCTTACAATTTTTTGCTCCATATACTGGTTGCACTATTGGCGAGTTCTTTAGAGATAACGCAATGCATGCATTAGTTGCTTATGATGACTTAAGTAAACACGCAGTTGCTTATCGAGAAATGTCATTACTTCTTCGTAGACCACCAGGAAGAGAAGCTTATCCGGGCGATGTTTTTTACATCCACTCAAGATTACTTGAAAGGGCAGCTAAAATGTCAAAAGAAAAAGGTGGCGGTTCACTAACTGCACTTCCGATAATTGAAACTCAAGCAGGAGATGTTTCGGCTTATATTCCAACAAATGTTATTTCAATTACCGACGGTCAGATTTTCTTAGAAACTGACTTGTTTTATAAAGGTATTAAACCCGCTGTGAATGTAGGTTTGTCTGTATCTAGGGTAGGTTCTGCCGCTCAAACTAAAGCTATGAAACAAGTTGCAGGAACAATCAAATTAGATCTTGCTCAATTCAGAGAGTTAGAGGCATTTGCACAATTTGGTTCCGATCTTGATTTAGCTACGCAAAAACTTCTTGATAAAGGCAGAAAATTGACAGAATTATTAAAACAAAATCAATACTCACCTCTTGGCTTTGAAGAGCAGGTAGTTTCTATTTATGCTGGGGTTAAAGGTTATCTTGACAAAGTTCCAGTTAAGGAAGTAACTAAATTTGAATTTGATTTTTTAAATAAAGTCAAAAATACTCAACCTGAAATATTGGAAAACATCAAAAAAGAACAAAAAATTAGCGAAGAAACTGAAGCAAAATTAAAAAACTTATTAGAAAATTTTGTATCAAGTTTTTTAAATCATTCACCTTCGCCACATTTTGACCATGCAGGTTTAAATGACAGATTAAAACATGAAAAAAATTAGTTTTTTGCCAATGAAAATTGGCAATAACTTATTTAAAGAATAGCAATATATGGCAAATTTAAAAACATTAAAAACTAGAATTAAATCTGTAAAATCTACACAAAAAATGACTAAAGCCATGAAAATGGTGGCAGCATCTCGTTTAAAAAAAGCTAAAGCTCAAGTAGAACATTCTAGACCATATGCACATAAAATCCGTGAAATTACTTCACAACTAGCCTCTAACATTAGCGTTAGAGGCGGTCTGAATGATAAATTCCCTTTGCTAACTGGAAGAGGTAGCAATGAGAGACATTTATTAGTTATAGTGTCTTCTGACCGAGGCTTATGTGGTGGACTTAATAGCGCTACCGTAAAATTTACTAAAAATAAAATTAATGAACTTATTTCCCAGGGAAGAGAAGTTAAAATAATTTGCGTGGGCAAAAAAGCTTATGAACAACTAAAAGCCATACATCATCAAAAAATTATAAAAAATATTTCAGGAGTTTTTAAAGGCACCATCAATGTTGAATCTGCCAAAAAAATCGCCGATATTATTTTTGAATTATTTAACGATAACCAATTCGATGTTTGCGATGTGATTTATAGTAAATTTAAATCAGCAATTGCCCAAGAACAAGTCTGTGAACAGATTATTCCAGCACCGATAAATTATACTAACAATTTATCAGTCCTTGAATCACCTGTTAACTACGAACCAAGTGAAGAAATTGTTCTAGAAAGTCTATTGCCAGAAAATATTATTATACAAATTTATAATCAGCTCCTTGAAAATGTTGCCTCAGAACAAGGCGCCAGAATGTCAGCAATGGAATCTGCTTCAAATAATGCTGGAAAAATGATTAAAAATCTTACATTAGTCTATAATAGAACTCGTCAAGCTAATATTACCAAGGAACTAATCGATATTATATCTGGTGCTAACACAGTATAAAAAATGTCGCTAGTAAATCATAATATTTCCTTAAAATTCACCACTTTAAATAAAATTATTTTCAATGAAGACAATTATTGGATAAATATTAACAAAACAAAGGATTTCTCCTCTGCAAAAGTCGTCGCCATAGTCAAAAGAATTACCAAAGCCAAAAAAGTTGGTCATGCAGGAACCCTTGATCCATTTGCAACGGGTGTTCTGGCAATAGCGGTAAATAAATCTACCAAACAAGCCGAATTATTAATGAGGGAAAGAAAGGGTTATAAGGCTACAATTTGTTTTGGAGAATTTAAGGATAGTGATGACATCACAGGAAAAACCGAGTCAATTTCAAATAATCGTATATCCAAAGAAGAATTTAGCAAGGTTTTGGCAAATTTCATCGGCAAAATTGAACAGACACCATCAAAATTTTCTGCGATAAAAATTGCAGGCGAAAGAGCTTATAAACTAGCAAGATTAAATCAAGAGGTAGAAATGCCAAAGAGAATTGTATATATTTATAAAATAAAATTAACAAAATTTGAAATTGATGAATGCGTAATTGAGATAGAATGCTCAAAAGGAACATATGTAAGAAGCCTTGTTCGGGCAATATGCCAAGAGGCTAAAATTGCTGGATACACTAAAGATTTAGAAAGAACAAAAATTGGAAATTTAAAAATAGAATCAACAATTTCTCTTGACGAATTAAAAAATATCGTTAATTTTAATGGGTCTGTAAAAGAAGGATCGTTTCTTGCATTAAATGTTGAAGATAATTGCAAAAGAGATGATTTGGATGGTTTCAATTCTGTTGAATCATAGTGCTAACATAATTAAAATAATAAAATGTTGTTTAATAAAAATAAAAAAGAAATAATTGCAAAATTTGCAACTAAAGAAAAAGATACTGGATCAGTTGAAGTTCAATGTGCTGTTCTATCTCAAAAAATTGATAATTTAACTGAGCATTTAAAATCTCATACAAAAGATCACTCTTCTAGAAGAGGTCTACTAATTTTAGTAAGCAAAAGAAGAAGACTTCTTGATTACCTCAAAAATATTTCAAATCAAAGATACGAAGACCTAATTAAAAAACTCGAAATCAGAAAATAAAATATTTTTACATCAAAAATATCACGATATTTTTGATAACTCCTAGAGCTGGTTTTAACTAATATTTAAGCCAGCTTACCAAATATAAGTTACCCCAGTAACTTATAGATAATTGATAGGTGACTAAGTAGATTATTCACATCCCACTAACTTAAAAGATGAACATATATGTTTAAAATTACAAAAAAAGAAATCAACTGGAACAACAAAATTCTTTCAATAGAAACTGGTAAAATTGCCAGACAAGCTAATGGATCAGTTTTAGTGAAATATGGCAACACTACAATTTTATGCGCCGTTACCATTGCTTCAAAACCAGCAGAAGGGGCAGATTTTTTCCCACTTACTGTTAATTACCTTGAAAAATCATATGCCGCTGGAAAAATCCCAGGTGGATTTTTTAAAAGAGAAACTAAACCTTCGGATAGCGCAACTCTTGTGGCTAGACTTATTGATCGTCCAATCCGACCAATGTTTCCAAGCAATTTCTACAATGAAGTCAATGTAGTTTGCACTACCTTATCCTATGATCCACAATGCAATCCCGATATTGTTGCCCTAATTGCTTCATCATGTGCATTGGCAATTTCTGAAGCTCCATTTGAAATGACCGTTGCCGGCTCTAGAGTTGGGTTTATAAATAATGAATTTGTTTTAAATCCTAGTAATGAAGAATTAAAAAATAGCACCCTTGATTTAGTTGTAGCAGGAACAAAAACATCGGTATTAATGGTTGAATCTGAGGCTAAAGAATTATCGGAAGAAAAAATGCTTGAAGCTGTAAATTTTGGACATAAAGCATTTCAACCAATTATTGATTTAATTGAGGAGTTCAAAAATGAGTGCGGTAAACCAAAAATGGCAGTTCCAGCCGATGACACCAAAGAATTAAAAAAAGCGATTACTGACTTCATTGGCGACAGATTAATCAAAGCATATAAAAAACTTGAAAAACAAGCCCGCTCAAATGATTTAGACCTAATCATTAATGACATTAAAGAAAAATTTGTTAATGAAGAAAACGGAATCGATGCCAATAAAATCAAATCGATTTTTAAAGTTCTTTCTCAAGAAATTGTTCGTAACGATATTATCAATAACAATATTAGAATTGATGGCAGAGCCACCAATCAAATCCGACCAATAGAAATTGAAGTTGGTCTTTTACCGCAGGTTCATGGTTCAGCCTTATTTACTAGAGGCGAAACTCAAGCATTGGTTGTTTCTACACTTGGTGCAGGAGGCAAAGACAAGCAGTTGATTGAAAGCCTTGATTCAGGTCTTACCGAAGAATCATTCATGCTTCACTATAACTTCCCACCATATAGCGTAGGTGAGGTTGGTCAATTAAAATCTCCAGGAAGAAGAGAAATTGGACACGGAAAATTAGCGTGGAGAGCTATTAATCCAGTTTATCCAAATCAAGATAAGTTTGGATACACCACTAGAATTGTTTCAGAAATTACCGAGTCTAACGGTTCATCATCTATGGCAACAGTTTGTGGAGCATCTTTAGCATTGATGGATTCAGGAGTTCCGATTTCATCACCAGTATCAGGAATTGCCATGGGATTAATCAAAGAAGGCGACAAATATGTTATTCTTTCAGATATTATGGGTGATGAAGATCATCTTGGCGATATGGATTTCAAAGTAGCTGGAACTAGAAATGGCATTACCGCACTTCAAATGGATATCAAAATCAATGGTATCAATTCTGAAATTATGGAAAAATCTCTAAAGCAAGCTCTAGAAGGAAGAATTCACATTTTAGAAAAAATGGAAAACACTCTTTCTAAACCAAGAAATGAATTGAGTGGCAATGTTCCAAAAGTTGAAACCATCACAATTCCTCAAAAGAAAATCAGAGAAGTAATTGGCTCAAGAGGATCTGTAATTAAAGAAATTTGCGCAGTTTCTGGCGCCCTAGTTGATATTGACGACAGCGGAACAATCAAAATTTCATCTAGTAACTCCGATTCTATCAAAAAAGCTATTGCTATGATTCATGAAATTACTTTTGAACCAGAAATTGGCGATATCTATGAAGGACCAGTTGTTAAAGTTATCGACGCAGGAGCATTCATCAATATTTCTAACAATAGAGATGGCTTTGTTCATATCTCTGAATTGGCTGAATATCGTATTGATTTTGTTGAAGACATTATCAATGAAGGCGATATTGTTAAAGTTAAAGTTATTGGATTTGACAAAAAAGGCCGTCCAAAATTAAGCTTCAGATGTGTCGATCAAATCACAGGTGAAGACATTTCAGACCGCATTGCAAATAAACCCAATATGTCAGATGAAAGAGATTTTCAATCATCAAAATTTGAAGATCGCGACAATCGTAGACATAATGATGATAGACGCGAAAGAAGAGATGATAGAAGAGGCGACGAAAGAAGAGACGATCGCAGAGATGATAGACGTGAACGCAGAAATGATCGCGATCGCGACGAAAATCCAAAAAAAAGAAGAGGTTTTTTTAGCTAATTAAAATAAACTAATAATGCAGAAAGAAAATAAATTATTAAAAAAATTCCAAAATTTATTTACTGCATTATTAGTTTTTGCAATAGTTGCCATCATCACATATTTATTCAGCAAAACTGGTAAAGAATTTAATAAAAAAGATTTTCTTAACGGCATAACCATTGGCATAATTGCCCAAACAATTGATGGAGCAATCGGTATGGCATATGGCGTTACCGCTACAACATTCATGCTTTCACAAGGCTTTAGTCCAGCAATTGCTTCAAGCTCTGTTCATATCGCTGAAATTTTTACCACAGGCGCATCAGGACTAAGCCATTGGCGACTAAATAATATCAATAAAAAACTTTTTCTAAGCCTAGTTTTTCCTGGAATAATAGGTGGATTGATCGGGGTTCTAATTTTAACAAATATCGACGGCAAAACCATTAAACCACTAATCTCTGTCTATTTGATTATTATGGGCATATATATTATTGCCAAATCTGTAAAGAAAAATTTATTTGAAGATAAAAAAGTAAATATAAAAAAAACTTCGGCATTAGCCTTAACAGGTGGAGCTCTTGATGCCATTGGTGGGGGAGGTTGGGGACCAGTTGTTACCACCACTTTAATTTCCTCGGGTCATGAGCCAAAAAAGGTGATTGGTTCGGTGAATTCATCGGAATTTTTTGTTACCTTATTTACAGGATTTTCCTTTGCAATTTTTATTGGAGTAGTTCATCCAGAATTAATCGCAGGCTTAGTCCTTGGAGGAGTTGGAATTGCCCCAATATCAGCTAAAATTACCACTAAATTACCAGCAAAATTAATAATGATAATAGTTGGGATATTAATTATTTCCTTAAGCTTAATAAATTTATTAAAAATCTAATGGCTATCAAAAAAACCGAATTATTAGAAATTTTACAAAACAAATTCCCTAATGGTGATATTAAAATCACCGATACCGTTGGTGACGAAGATCATTATTTAATTGAAATAATAGATGACATTTTCGCTGGAAAATCTAAAATTGCACAACATAAAATTGTACATTTGGCCTTGGAATCAGTCTTGCACTCAAGGCTTCATGCTATTGAACTTAAAACTAAATCTTAATATGACCGATATATTTAACAAAATTGAAGAAACGATTAAAAACAATGATGTGGTACTTTATATGAAAGGCACTAAAGATTTTCCTCAATGCGGATTTTCGGCGGTAGTTTCGCAAGTGCTCAAAAATCTAAAAGTTGAATTCAAAGATATCAATGTATTAACCGATCCAGAAATTCGCGAAGCTATTAAAGAATTTTCAGATTGGCCAACAATCCCTCAACTATACATCAAAGGCGAGTTTGTCGGCGGTTGCGACATCGTTAAAGAAATGTTTCAAACTGGAGAGCTTCAAGATTTACTTAAAGACAAACAAATTATAAATTAATTTACAAATGGAAAACGCCATTGAAATAACCAATTTAAATAAAATTTATAAAAAAAATCCTAAATCGCCATCAAAAGAGGCTTTAAAAAATATTAGTTTTTCAATAAAAAAGGGTTCGATATTTGGCTTATTGGGTCCAAATGGCGCAGGAAAATCAACCATAATTAATATTTTAGCTGGTCTTGTCAATAAAACTTCGGGTAAGGTTAAAATTGCAGGAATTGATATTGACGAAAACTCTCTTCAATCAAAATTTAAAATTGGCATAGTTCCGCAAGAGCTAATAATTGACCCGTTTTTTAATGTTTACGAAACCTTAGAAATTTATGCTGGATATTATGGCATTGCCAAAAAAAATCGTCGAACAGATGAAATAATTAATGCTCTCGGACTTCAAGACAAAGCTAAATCAACACCAAGAAGCCTTTCGGGCGGTATGCGTCGTCGGCTGTTGGTTGCCAAGGCTTTAGTTCATAATCCCGAAATTTTAGTACTCGACGAACCAACTGCTGGGGTAGATGTGGAGCTACGCAATCAATTATGGAATTATGTTTTAAAATTAAATCAAGCAGGAACCACCATTCTTTTAACAACCCACTATCTCGAAGAAGCAGAAAAATTGTGCGATGAAATCGCCATCATCAATAAGGGTGAATTAATAGCTTATGACAGCAAAGATAATTTGATGAAAATCTTAAGTAATAAACAAATAATAATATCAACTGAGCAAGAAATTAATATCACTCAACTCAGCGAAAAACTTTCCAATCTTCAGGTAAAAAATTTAAATAATTCAAAAATATCCATTAATTACGACCCTGAAAAAATTGATGTAGAAAATATTTTAAAAATCATTTATGAAAATGGCATTCACATAAAAGATATCGCTACACAACAACCAGACCTTGAAGAAATTTTTAAACATATAATTTCAAAACAATGAAAGATTTAATCTCAATTGATGATTTATCGACAAATGATATTGATTTAATTCACAAAAGGGCTGATTTTTTTCACGTGAATTTTGATGAACATCACCAAATATTAAATAACAAAATTCTAATTAATTTCTTCTTTGAAAATTCAACGCGAACCCGAATGTCATTTGAAATTGCTGGAAAGAAAATGGGTGCAAAGGTGGTAAATTTGGATATTTCATTATCATCACTTAAGAAGGGGGAGAGCATTACCGATACTGCATTAACCATCAATGCCATGAAACCTGATTTTGTAGCTATTCGCCATAATTCCAGCGGAATTATTTCCTTGCTTAAAAAATATATAAATTGCTCACTAATAAATGCTGGGGATGGAACTAATGAACACCCATCTCAAGCTCTTTTAGATTCTTTTGTTATCAGAAAATATAAGGGAAATTTAAGTAATTTAAAAATTGCAATTTGTGGTGATGTTCTTCATTCAAGAGTTGCCAGATCAAACATTAAATTGCTAAAAAAATATAATTGTAAAATTAATGTGGTGATGCCTTCAACCTTAATTCCAAAGGATTACGAAAAATGGTTGTGGGAAAATTGGAATATAAAAATATTTAATAAATTAACAGAAGGTGTAAAAGATGCTGATGTGATTATGATGCTTCGAATTCAACAAGAGCGCATGCTTGGTTCATATATTTCATCACCACAAGAATATTTTAAATTTTATGGCCTAACACATCAAAAAATTGAAAATGCCAATAACCCTATAATTATGCACCCCGGACCCATTAATCGAGAAGTCGAAATTTCATCACAATTAGCTGATGATAAAAATATATCACTAATTTTAGAGCAGGTCAAGTCAGGGGTAGCCACTCGCCAATCCATCCTAGAATTTTTAGCAAGAAACTGATTTTTTAAATTATATTTTACAAATACGCTAAAAAAATTTGCTGTTTAATCGACTTCCTAGCTATACATCCCTAAATTATTTTTTTCGAGTAATTTTAATTAAAAACTATTTTTGAATTGCTTGGAACAAAAGCCTAAGTAAATTCACCTACTATACAAGCGAGCAAGAACTGCTATTGTTGCCAGCATTTCAACAATGGCTTTTTAAGTTTAGTTTAACTAAAATTGATGAAGGGATTGCATATTACTTTAATATTCTTCTGAGTCTAAAAATTTACCAAATTGTTAAATTGTTTTGGTTTCAATATTTAAATCCAAATTTCGCCATAATTTATTTGCAGTTAAAACTGGTAAATTTTTAAATTTTGCCAGTGCCAAACAAGCCTTATCCGCAAAAGACAAATTGTAATGACGCGTAAATTCATCGATAGATGCAACCGTAACGGCTTGCTCACTATCAAAATCAATAATATGCAAAAAAGTATCACTTAACGAGCGAATTACCTCATCTTGACCAAATCCTTCACGCGCTAAAATTGTGGCAACTTCCGAAAAATTTACACTAGAAACAATTGCGTTATCTAAATGTTTAGCGACAGTTTCATGACCTTGCTCCATTTTAATTAATGCAAGGATTGCCGAAGTATCAAATACTATTTTATTGTTCATAACTAAATTTGTTCTTGATGATTATTTTGAAAAAAGTCATTTGCAGAAATTTTATGCGAATTCTTAAAAAGACCCTGAAGTTTTTTTAGTGATTGTTTTGGACTATGGATAACAATATCATTTTCTGGTGATAATTTAACTACCAATTCATCTCCTGCTTTTAGATCCAGTTCTTTGCGAATGAATGCAGGAATTATCATTCGTCCATTTTCTCCAATTATTACATTAATTTTTTTCATAGCTATAATACCGAATTTATAAATGATTTTTTTATTGCTAATTATTTTGTTTAGCAATTATTGTTAAACTATTTGTAAAATTGCTATTGAGGCAATTAATAATTTTTAGGATTCTTTTTAAAATAAATCATAAAATTAAAACAATAATTATTATGTTATTTTTCATTATAAATTGAGTCAACCTTACTAATTTATATTGTATTATTTTGAAAAAATGACTGAATTTTGTTTTTTGTCAGTTATTTGATTTCCATATTATATTCAAAGGAGGCAATATTATTTTTTAAAATTAAAAATGAAAATTTACCCAATCAATAAATTTTTTTATGATTCGAATGAAAATGGGGGGAGGGGGATTATAATTTGTAGATTAAAATCGGCTAAGCATAAATCCTATGTTAAAGGTTTTATGCTTGACTCTTATGAAATTGATTTAGAAAATATTATGAATGAATTGCTCTTTTATCAACCGCTAAACAAGCTTCCTTAACCGCTTCATTGTAAGTTGGGTGAGCGTGACAGGTGCGGGCAATATCTTCAGCACTTCCGCCAAATTCCATAGCCACAACAATTTCATGAATGGTATTTCCGGCTTCGCGAGCAATGATGTGAGCACCAAGAATTCTATCAGTTTTAGCGCATGCTAGAATCTTAACAAATCCTTGATCATCAAAAGTGGCTCTTGCTCTGGAGTTGGCCATCATCTGGAATTTTCCAACCTTATATTCGATATTTTGTGATTTTAATTCAGCTTCAGTTTTGCCGACGCTTGCCACTTCAGGATAAGTATAAATTACATTTGGAATAACATCGTAATTCACGTGTCCAGCCTGATTTGCAATAATTTCAGCAACCGCAACTCCCTCATCTTCAGCTTTATGGGCAAGCATCGGACCAGTTGTGACATCGCCAATTACATAGATGTTATCAATATTTGTTTTTAAATGATGATTCTCAATAAAACCACGATTATTAACCTTAACGCCAATATTTTCAAGACCAAGATTATCGGTATTTGGCTTACGACCAATAGCAACCAAAACTACATCGGCTTCTAATTTTTCTTTTTTTTCACCATTGACAGACTCAATCTCCACGATTGCGGAATTTTTTTGCTTTGTAACCGATACCACCTTGGTAGATAAACGGAATTTCATTCCTTGCTTTTCTAAAATTCGCTGGAAATTTTTAGATATTTCTTCATCCATAGCAGGGGTTATGCGATCAAGATATTCAACAACCTCAATTTCGGCTCCAAATCTGCCCCAAACCGAACCCAACTCTAAACCAATAACACCAGCACCAATTATAATCATTTTTTGTGGAACTTTTTGAAGTTCTAAGGCGCCAGTTGAAGAGATGATAATTTTTTCATCAAGCTCAACATTTGGAAGTTTGGCAACTTCTGAACCTGTGGCAATTACAAAATTTTTGGCAGAAATAATTTCTTTGGAACCATCTGATTTTATTATTTCAATTTGATTTTTATTAATAAATTTAGCATGTCCATTTATGTGAGAAACTTTATTTTTTTTAAATAAACCACTTATTCCAGTTGTTAGTCCTGTAATAATTTCGTTCTTATTTTGAATAAGTTTATTAACATCAATTTTTGGTTTAGAAACATTAATTCCCAGTTTTTCGAATTGATGATTGGCATCATGATATTTGTGAGAAATTTCTAACATTGCCTTTGATGGAATACAACCAACATTTAAGCAAGTTCCGCCAAGATTTTTTTGCTTTTCTACGCACAAGGTTTTTAATCCAAGTTGGGAAGCTCTAATCGAAGCAACATATCCACCCGGACCGCCACCAATAACCACTACATCAAAATTATTTTCCGTCATAAGATTTAAAAATTAATTAATAATCAATAATTGAAACAATATTTAGGCTTCCAATATTTTCTATTGGTGCCACATAAACTGAATTTTTATCAATCCTCTTTACAATTCCAACCAGTAATCCCGGAGGAATAACATCGCCGTCGCTTGAGGTAAATATTTTATCACCCAAATTAATTTGATGATTTTTTGGTAAATATAAAATTTCCATTAAACCACTATTATTACCTGATATAATTCCTCTATTTCTGGTGCGGGAAGCAATAATTGGAATTCGCGAATTTGAATCTGTTAACAATAATATTCGCGATTTATCGCCAAAAACTTCGGCAACCCTGCCGATAACTGCGCGGTCGCCAGTCACAATTTGTCCTTCTCTAATTCCTCTATCTTGACCAGAGTCGATGAGAATTTTATTGTCAAAAATTTTGTTTGAAATGCCAATAATCCGAGCTATTTTATAATTTTCGGTTTTCGACTTAACAAAATTTAAAGCATTTCTTAACTCTTTATTTTCTTGGTGAATGCCAAGTGAGCTAATATAATAATTTTGTAATTTTAGCAATTCACTTTTGAGTTTTTCATTTTCTTTTTTTGCTAAAATCAACTGATTAAAATTTACCACTAAATCAAATGAGGTATTGATAGGAAAGGAAATTATTGAAACAATCGGTGAGGAAATATTAATAAAAATTTCATTTATTTTATTAGTATATTCTTTATTTACTTTGGAGGTGATTAATAAAATTATCGACAACAATACAAAAAATATAGTTTCAACCCTACGAAAAATAAGATTGAAACTATGTTTAATAATCAAATTTGATTTAGTATTTTGATCAAAATACATTTTTTGTTAAATTAATCTTGACGAAATAATGTAGCCCTAAACATTTTAGTATTTTCAAGAACCTTACCACAGCCATTAACTACACATAATAAAGGGTCTTCGGCAACAAATACCGGTAAACCAGTAGCTTGTCTAATAACATGATCAAGATTTTTTAATAATGCTCCGCCACCAGATAACACAATTCCTCTTTCTACAATATCAGATGAAAGTTCAGGTGGAGTGCATTCTAATGCTACTTTAATTGCATCAACTATTTGCTCAACTGGCTCCATCAAACTTTCGGCAATCTGTCTTTCAGTAAGAATCATTTCTTTTGGAATACCATTTGATAAATCTCTACCTTTAACTTCAATAACCAAGCCATCTCCTTGCTCAGGAGGGCAGGCGGCACCAATAGTTTTTTTAATTCTTTCAGCAGTAGATTCGCCGATTAATAAATTTTGATATCTTCTTATATATGAAATAATTGCTTCATCCATTTTATCACCACCAACTCTAACAGAACGAGAATAAACTATACCTCCTAATGATAAAATGCCAACTTCTGTGGTTCCACCGCCAATATCAACAATCATTGAACCTGTAGGTTCGGTTACAGGTAAATTTGCACCAATTGCTGCAGCCATTGGCTCTTCAATTAGATATACTTCATTGGCTCCAGCTCCTTCGGCGGCATCTTGAATAGCTCTTCTTTCAACAGGAGTAGATCCAGACGGAACGCAAATAATGACTTGAGGTCCTAACCAGCTTTTAGTTTGATTAACTTCTCTAATAAAATGCTTAATCATTTCGGCAGCAACTTTAAAATCAGCAATAACGCCATCTTTAAGAGGGCGGATTGCTTCGATTTTAGCTGGAGTTCTTCCCAACATTCTTTTGGCAGTATTGCCAAATGCACAAGTGATGGCTTTTCCTGATTCGTTTAAAACTGCGACTACAGATGGCTCATTCAACACCACGCCTTGACCACGAACATAAACCAAGGTATTAGCGGTTCCTAAATCTATGGCAATATCTTTTGAAGTAAATGAAAAAAGTTTTGGAAACATATTTCTCCTAATTATTATTTTAATTTTTGTAAACAATTTATATAGGCAACCGCTGAAGCCACTAATACATTTGTATCAGCTCCTGTTGCCGAATATATTCTATTATTATAATTTAAACGAACCAGAACATTAGCGATAGCATCAGTGCCTTCAGTTACCGCCTCTACTTTATAGAGCTCAAGCTGAGCGCTATTTGGGATAATTTCATTAATTGCTAAAAAAATTGCATCAACCGGTCCATCCTTAGATATAAATTTAGAGGTTTTAATATTGCTGTCAATTCTTATTTTTATGAATATTTCAGCATTTCTATTATTTCCACAATTTACATCAAGTTCTAATAATTGATAATTTGATTGATTCTCAACAATGGAGCCATCAATCAAAGATACCAAATCAT
>JBMSPZ010000015.1:0-14725 GCA_049423025.1 Rickettsiales bacterium | reverse complement strand
AAAATTTTTGGACCAGAATTTGAACGAACCATATCCACCCCCGCCACTTCTAAATTTATAACTTTGGTTGCCTTAATAGCTAAATCTCGCTCTTCATCAGTAATTTCGATTGATTTTGCCGTGGCTCCAAGATGAATATTTGCTCTAAATTCGCCATCTTGAGCGGTTCTTTCGATTGATGCCACAACCTTATTGCCAATTACAAAACAACGAATATCTTGCCCCTTTGATTCATTAATATATTGTTGCACCAAAACATCAGCTTTTAAACTCCTAAAAGCATTGATTACACTCTCTCCCGCCTTAGTTGTTTCCGCCAAAACTACGCCAACACCTTTGGTTCCCTCAAGTAATTTAACTACGAGTGGAGCGCCACCCACAATCTTTATTAAATCTTTGGTATCATATGAGGAATTAGCAAAAGATGTAATTGGAAGACCCAATTTATGTTGAGCTAGTATTTGTAAAGTATGAAGCTTATCACGAGATTTAGTAATGGCATCGGAATTGTTTAAACATCGAATATTCATAACCTCAAATTGCCTTACAATAGCGGTTCCATAGAAGGTCATTGCTGGCTTGATTCTTGGAATTACATAATCAATTTTTGACAATTTTTTGCCCTCTTGATGATAGACTTCGCAATTATTTGGAGAGATTTTAATGTAAGAACCACCAACATTAACAAATTCAATATCATGTCCTCTTGCCCTAGCCGACTCAATAATTCTTTGATTAGAATATAAGTTTGGATTTGATGCTAATAAAATTATTTTCATATTTAAATATCTAAGTAATTGGGTTTAATTTCACGGTATAATTTAAGAATTTCTTTTCTCTTCATCTTACCTTGCACAAAAGATTTTGAAATGTCAACAATCATTTTTGCTTGCTTAATTGCTTCTCGACCTAAAAGCATTCGAAAAGACATGTTGTCACGGTTTGCCAGCGTTAATTCTATGCGTAGTTTTTTATCGCCGATTTTAACATCAGATTTTATAACGATTCTTCTTTCTTTTTTTCCACTTGAATCCGAAACCATTCTTCTATCGATAATTTGCGCATAGCAACTGCGCATAAATTTTTTATTTTTTTGAAGTGGATGAATGTCGAAGCGAACATATTCAACATCTTCGATATAAAAAGTTTCAATATTAAATGCATGAAGTGATGAAGTTTTAGCGCCCGTATCAATTTTGGCCTTAATTGCTGGCAAGGCAAGGCTATCAAGACTAAACCACTCCTTCCAACCAATTGTTTTTTTGCTAATTTTTATCTTTTTCATCAGTTTTTAGTAATGGCAATTATTTTATCTAAATCGTGCTGGGTATCAACCGACATAGGAACGGTATCAACGATTTCTACGGCAATTTTAAAACCATTTTCTAGCGCTCTAAGCTGTTCAAGGCTTTCACGGATTTCTAAAGGCGAAGGGGATAATTTTACAAATTCCTTTAAGGTTGCAATTTTATAAGCATAAATGCCAATGTGATGCAAATATTGTTGCTTTAAATCTTTAGAATATGGGATTGGCGAACGAGAAAAATATAGTGCATTGCCATTTTTGGCAACGGCAATTTTTACAACATTTGGATTTAAAATTTCTGCTTCATCTTTAATTTCTGAAGCGATAGTTGCCATATCGCAATTTGAATTTTTCAGGGCTTGAAGACATGACTTAATGGCGTTGGGGTCGATATTTGGTAAATCTCCTTGTAAATTAATTATAACATCAAACTCACGATTTAATTGTGTTGAAGCCTGATAAATTCGGTCAGTTCCGGAAGGCAAATTTGGGTCGGTGATAATAAAATTTGCACCAAATTTTTTTACCTCATCAGCGATTTTTTCACCATCGCAAGCAATAAAAACCTCGCCAATATTGGCTTGAATTGCCCTTTCATATACTCTTTGGATCATGGTTTTGCCATTAATAAGCGCCAAGGGTTTATTTGGCAAACGAGTTGACGCTAAACGAACTGGAATAATAATTGCTGATTGCATTTTTTAAGAATATTTAAAATAAGATTATGAATTTTGATATTTATTATTTTACATTTACTAAAAATTTTTAACAAATAAAAATTAAATAAATTTTTTAAAAATTAGTCTTGTTTTAAAAAAATTATAGTTTAGAATTATTTAAACAAATTCTTCATTTCTTATTTGAAGAGCACGTAGCTCAGTCGGTAGAGCACCTCACTTTTAATGAGGTTGTCGTTGGTTCGATTCCAACCGTGCTCACCACTTCAATCGCCTATAAAAAATAATTTTTAAATAAATTTTAAAAATAATTGGTTGATTTTTTTTTAAAAAACTAAAAACTATTTAACAAAAAAATTATGACCAAAAAATTAATTAATTTACATTTAGTTTCAGATTCTACTGGCGAAACCTTGAGTTCAGTTGCTCGAGCTGTTTTATCACAATTTGAAACTGTGGAATCAAATGATTTTATTTGGTCAATGATTAGAACCAAGCCCCAGCTCGATAGAGCAATTGAGGCAATAAAAAATAAACCCGGCATTGTGCTTTACACTATAATGCATGACAATTTGGTTGAAGAGCTTCGTAAAGAATGCTTCAAACTCAAAATTCCATGCATTCCAGTTTTATCGCATATAATTGCCGAATTTTCAAATTACTTAAATGAAAATATTTGCCATGTTGTGGGCAGACAACATTTACTTGATGGTGAATATTTTTCAAGGGTAGATGCTATAAGCTATACCATTACTCACGATGATGGTCAATCATCTTGGGATTTATTTGAGGCCGATGTGGTTATAATTGGTGTTTCCAGAACATCAAAATCGCCAACTTCGGTTTATTTATCGTGCAGAGGATATAAAGTAGCAAATATCCCGTTTGTTTCAATTGAAACAATGCCAAGCTCATTATTTGAATTAAAAAAACCATTAATTGTTGGATTGGTTATTAATCCAGAAAAACTAATTCAAATAAGACAATCAAGGCTGAATGCTCTTGGTAATGATATCGCTAATAATTATACCGATCTTGAGGCAATCAAATTTGAAGTTGCCGAATCGAGAAAATTATTTAGTAAATTAAACTGCCCTGTTATTGACGTCACCAAAAAATCGGTTGAAGAAACTTCAGCCAGAATAATTCAGTTAATTCAAGAAAAGAAACTGAAAGAAAATTTTAATAAGTAATTTTTAAATTTATATGGTTAAAAGAACGGTATTAATAGTTGATGATGAGGCCACGCAACGCAAAGTTATAAGCCACTTTATAGAAAATCTCGGACATAATTATTTAGTAATGTCTAGCGGTATGGAAGTTGTCGATTTCTTTATGAATAGAAAAGTTATTAAGGGGATTTCGTGTCACGATGTTGACGTTATGCTTCTTGATTTGTCAATGCCCGACCTCGATGGATTAACGGTTTTAAAGCAAATTAATTCGATAAAAGGTGATTTACAAGTTATAGTTTTAACGGCTAACCAAGATGTTAATTTAGCTATAACTGCCATAAATTATGGTGCGATTGACTATATAGTCAAAGGAGAAAATGATATTTTCGCCAGAGTTACTGCCTCAATCAATAACGCCATTGAAAAGAAAAATTTAAAATATCAGGTATCGCATTTGGCAAGAAAGGGTAAGGATCAGGTTGCTTTTTCGGATATTATTGGGCAAAGCGAACCGCTTCTAAACTCGATTCGTTTGGCAAAAAAAGTTGTTAATTCCAATATCTCTATTTTAATTGAAGGACAAAGAGGTGTGGGCAAAGAATTACTTGCCAGAGCCATTCACGGTTCTGGTCAAAATTCGGGCAAACCTTTTATTACCGTTGATTGCGATATGCTTAAAATCACCAACGGTGAAGAAGAATTATTCGGTTCCGATAAATTTGTACCCGATGGATCATATAAAAATATTGGCAAAATTCGTGAAGCTAATAATGGAACTTTATATCTTGAAAAGATTGATACCTTGCGCAACGACCTTCAGGTCAAGCTTTTAAGATTTATGCAAGAAGCAGAAATGATTCCCGTTGGCGGAAAATATCCAGTTAAAGCCAATGTTCGCTTGATTGCGTCTACCACTAAAGATTTACAAAAATTAGTGCAAATCAAAAAATTCCGCGAAGATTTATATTATCGAATCTCTACTTTTCCAATTAAAGTTCCAGACTTAAAAGAGCGTGGCGAAAATGAAATCGGCATCTTAGCAGAAAATTTTTGCCGAGATTTTGCTATCAATGAAAATAAAAAAATCAAAACCATTATGCCCGATGTAATTTATTTATTACATAATTATGATTGGGAAGATAATGTTCGCCAACTCAAAAATTCGATTTTTAGAGCTGTGGTTTTATGCGATGGCGATATTTTAAAGCCTGAACATTTTCCACATTTGCTTCACAAGGAAAGTAGCAACCTAACCAGAGCCAAAGCCATTATCAAAAAGAATTCCGATATTAACAGCGAATTGGTTGATGTTTTTGATGATGAAGGAAAATGCAAAACCCTTGATAGTATCGAAGAAGAAATTATTCGTCGCTTAGTAAATATTTATAATGGAAATTTGTCCGAAGTTGCCAAACAACTTGAAATCGGCAGATCCACCATTTATCGTAAACTCAAAATTGTTGAAAATGGTCAAAATTAAAACCGCAATTTTTCCAGTTGGAGGGCTTGGCACCAGATTCTTACCCGCCACCAAATCTATGCCCAAAGAAATGATGCCAATCGCCAATAAGCCCTTGGTGCAATATGCTTTTGAAGAGGCAAAAGCTTGTGGCGTTGAAAAATTTATTTTTATTACAGGTCGTAACAAAAATACCATAGCCAATCATTTTGATCATGCCTATGAACTTGAATCAAAACTTGATGAAGCTGGCAAAATTAACGAGATAAAAAAAGTAATTGGTTGGATGCCAAATGCAGGGCAAATTGCCTTTATCCGCCAACAACAACCAAAAGGTTTGGGTCATGCTATTTTATGCGCCAAAAATTTTATTGCTCAAGACGAACCTTTTGTGGTAATTTTAGCCGATGAGCTTTTAATGCCATCAGAATCAAAGGGACAATTAAGCTTGATGATAGAAAAATATTCTCAAAATTCTTTGCAATCATCAATAATTGGCGTTGATCAAGTTGCTTATGAAGATGTAAGTAAATATGGAATTATCAAAACCGAAAATGATGATAAGGTAATAGATATGGTGGAAAAACCACAAGCATCATTGGCGCCATCGCGCTATGCAATTAATGGTCGATATATTTTACAGCCCAAGATTTTTTCATATTTAGAATCAATTACCGAAGGAGTTGGTGGCGAAATTCAACTCACCGATGCTTTGAAAAAAATGTGTCATGATTTTCCATTTTATTTTGTTAAAAATCCTCAAGCCAGATTTGATTGTGGCAATGTTTTAGGATATTTAGAGGCAAATCTTGCATTTGCATTAAATGATGTTAAAATTTCCGCAGAAGTAAAACAAATGTTAAAAAAATATATAAACTAATATGAAAAACAAAATTGCTATTGTCTTCCCTGGTCAAGGCTCACAAGCTATTGGAATGGGTAAAGATTTATTTGATAATTCACAAAATGCTAAAAAAATTTTTCAAAATATCGATGAAATTCTCGGATATAATCTATCAAAAATTATGTTTGAGGGGCAAATTGAAGAACTAACCAAAACCGAAAATACTCAACCAGCTTTGATGGCAGTTTCAATTGCCTTAATTGAAGTTTTAGAAAAGGATTTTGGTAAAAATTTTGCCGATATTTGCTCATTTACTGCAGGACATTCTCTTGGCGAATATTCAGCCTTATGCGCTTCAAAAGCATTATCTCTTGAAGACACTGCCAAATTGCTTCAAGTTCGAGGTAGAGAAATGGCGAAATGCGGACAAAACACCGCAGGCGCAATGTGCGCTGTTCTTGGCGTTGAAATTGAAACCGCTCATGAAATCGCTAAATTAGCCTCTGGCAATAATGAAATTTGCCAAGTTGCCAACGATAAGTCAGTCGGTCAAGTTGTGTTATCTGGATCTCAAAATGCCATCCACCGAGCTGTAGAAATTGCCAAGGAAAAAGGGCCAAAAAGGGCTTTAAAATTACCAGTAAGCGGAGCCTTTCATAGCGAATTAATGCAAGATGCCAAAATTAAAATGTCAGAAATTTTAGCTAAAACTAAAATCCACCAACCGCAAGTTTCAGTTATAGCCAATGTTACTGCTGAAATTGTTAGCGATCATAATCAAATTGCCGATTTGCTTTTAAAGCAAATCACTGGGTCGGTTCGTTGGCGAGAAACCATGCTTTGCTTAGAAAAAAACGGGGTTGAAGAAATTATTGAAATTGGCTCTGGAAAAGTTCTGGCAGGATTAGTTGGTCGCACCTGCCCTAACATTAAATCTAGATCAATTCAAAATTTTGAAGATATAAAAAATTTTATTTTATAGATAATTGTTTAAAAGAAAATTCAATAAAACATTGTTGCTAAAGATATTCGCCTTCTATATTTTGGTCGTAATCTTAATGTATTTTTTCCAACGCAATTTTTTATATTATCCTTTTGGAAAAATCTTAATCACTCCCGAAGATTTTGAACAAGTAAATATGACCACCACCGACAATGTTAATATTTATGGCTGGTATAAAAAACCTAATAAAGGACAAAAAACCATTTTATATTTTCATGGCAATGCTGGAAATCTAATGGGTCGTTCCGATCGTTTTGAAAATTTTTCTAAATATTATGGCGTTTTAGCAATTTCCTATCGAGGCTATGCTAAATCTAGTGGCAAACCATCTGAAAAAGGCTTTTACATCGATGCACAAACTGCATTAAATTTTTTACGCAAACATTATACTCGCGATGAAGATATTATTGTTTTTGGCGAATCAATTGGTTCGGCTGTGGCAATAAATCTTGCTTCAAAATATGATTTCAATGCCCTAATTCTTGAAGCTCCCTTCACCTCAATTTATGATATTGCCAAAGATACTTACTGGTTTTTGCCAGTTAATTTAATTTTAAAAGATCGCTTCGAATCTTCAAAATTAGCACCAAAAATCAATACTCCCGTAATAATTTTTCATGCTACCAGAGATTATGTTGTCCCTTTTAAACAAGGCAAACAACTTTATGAATTATTTAAAAGCGAAAAAAGATTTATTGGTATCGAAGGAGATTTTCATATTGCATTGACCGCAGATTACTTAATCAAATATATTCTTGAATTTACCAATCAAATTAATGATAAAAAAACCAAGCTAAAACTGGATGAATAATTTGGAGCGGGTGAAGGGACTTGAACCCTCGACACCTACCTTGGCAAGGTAGTACTCTACCACTGAGCTACACCCGCTTATGATGAAGTTTATTTAAGAGTTAAAATATTTTATAGGTTAAAAAATAAATTGCAAATGGTGAATTTAAAAAATATAATAATTTTATATAATAATTTTAAAACATTAATCTTATCAAATCCTAACGCCAAAAAAATGAAATTTATTAGATTTTTTAAAAAAATTTTATTACCCTTAATTTTTGCTTTCTCACTGAGCTCTTGCGTTGAAACTATCGTCGTTGGAACTGGTATTAGCGGAGGTCTTGCTTATCGTGAAAAAACTATAAAAGATACCCGAACCGATGTTAAAATTGCCACTAAAATCGGGGTTAAATTCATTAAAAATGGCTTGAAGAATCCCGGAAATTCAGTTGATATAACCGTTAATGAGGGTCGAGTTTTATTAACTGGAATTGTTCGTGATGCTACAAAAGCTAAATTAGCTCAAGATTTAAGTTGGAAGGTAAAAGATGTCGATGAAGTAATTGATGAAATTAAAATCAAAGAAGACGGCAAGATGACTTTTGCAGATATTGGCTCAGCCTTATATGATTACTTAATAACTGCCGAAATTGAAGCCAAATTTGCCCTCGCCAAAAATCTCCGCACTTTAAATTATCAAATTACCACCGTCGATAATGAGGTCTATATTTTGGGAGTTGCAATCGATCAAGAGGAAATGGATCGCGCTGTCAATATTGCATCTCGGGTTCGAGGTGTTGCTAAAGTCGTCAATCACATAATCATTGCCAATGATAGCCGAAGAGCCAAAGAATAAAATTATCACCTTTGGTTGCAGGTTAAATAATTTTGAATCGCAATCGATAAAAAAAGCTTTAGATGAAATTGATGATAAAAATTTAATAGTTTTTAATTCATGTGCAGTTACTTCTGAAGCAGAAAAAGAACTTCGTGCTTCAATTCGCAAGGAAAAAAAACTTAATCCGCATGCTAAAATTGTTATTACGGGTTGCGCATCGCAAATTGACCCAGAAAAATATGCCAAAATGGCGGAGGTTGATTTTATTGTTGGCAATGCCGATAAAACCAAAGCGGAAAGTTATAATTTTTTGAAAAATCCTGAGTTTAAATATCAAAATAAGATTCAAGAAAATTCTCATCCTGACAAAATTTTTCAAGATTTTAAAAATAAAAATTCACTAAATTTAAGCGAAGATGAACATGCCAAAATTCGTGTCAACGATATTATGTCAGTGCAAGAAACTGCACCGCAACTGGCTTCATATTTTGAAAATCAAACTCGAGCATTTTTAGAAATTCAAAATGGCTGTAATCATCGTTGTACTTTTTGTATTATTCCTTTTGGCAGAGGCAATTCAAGATCGGTTCCATTTGGTGTTATTGTAGAGCAAACTAAAAAAATGCTAGAGGCTGGTCATCAAGAAATAGTGCTTACGGGCGTTGATATTTCCGATTACGGAAAAGATTTGCCTGCTTCAATGACTTTATCGCAAATGATAAAAAGATTGCTCAAAATGGTTCCTGATTTAAAACGACTTCGCCTTTCATCAATTGATGTTGCCGAAATTGATGATGAATTTATCGAAATTATGGCAAATGAACCAAGGCTTATGCCCTATTTGCATTTAAGCGTCCAATCTGGCGATGATACAATTCTTAAAAGAATGAAACGCCGTCATAATCGCAAACAAATCGTGGATTTTTGTGATAAAATTCGCAATATTCGGCCAGAAATCACTTTTGGAGCCGACATTATCGCTGGCTTTCCAACCGAGGATGAAAAGATGTTCGCCAACTCCTTGTCGCTAATTAATGAAGCTGATTTAATTTTTACCCATATTTTTCCCTATTCCGCAAGGCATGGCACCCCTGCATCAAAAATGCCTCAACTAGAAAAAAAAATAATTAAAGAGCGTGCCAAAATTTTGCGTGAAGCCGGAGCCAATCAATTGAGTCAATATTTATCAAAACAAATCGGTAAGGAATTTAATATATTAATCGAAAAAAATAATCGCGGAAAAACTGAGAATTTTTTAGATGTAAAAATTAATGGCTCACACAAATTAATGGAAAATAATATTTACTTTTTGAAAATAAATTCTACTTTAAAAAATCAATTAATAGTAAATTTATAACAATTTATATTAAAAATGATTACTGAAATTCAATTAGATGGCGACACTAATCCTCTGGAATCAAAAGAGGTTAATATCTTTGCAATATTTGCTAGAAATGTAAAAAAATATTTAGAGGGTGACAATAACGCGAGTGACGCAAGCGATTTTACCAATGAAATCTCGGATCTATTGAAATCAAAAGACAAAGTTCGGCTTGAGAATTTTGCGGATATAACTCAAAAAAAAGAAAATTTTAATAAATTATTCGACGAAGAAATACCCGATCTTAGTAAAATCAAAGAAAATTTTAAATTACTTCTAAAAAGTTATCATCAATATTTTAGCAAAATCGATAAGTATGGCGCCAATGATTCTTCTTTTGAGGAACATAGCGAGCTGTTGAAAAGTCTCAATGGCGGTAATTTAACTAAAAGAGTCGATGAATTGACAGCTCAAGATTTAGCTAAATTTAAAAATATTTCTAAAAATATCACTTTTCTTTTTAATAAATTAATTTTTGAATTTGAAAAATCCCCAGATGATGAGAAACAAAAAGCTAAAAAAAATCTATTTTTAACATTACAGCAATTTCCAGGTCATGAAACATTTGTCTGTTTAGATGGGGTTTCAGGTGGAGTTGTCAATGCTATTCAATCGACATCAAATCAAATTTTTGATAAAATATTTAGCGAAAAAAAAGATTTAAACACTAGTAAAATTGCTGGCCTTGGAAAAAAAGATACCGAAATTCATGCTCCTGCTTTTTTGGTAAGGGCTTTTCATCCAACTTTAAGTGATGAAGAAATTGCCAAGCTTGATCAAATTGACCAATTTAACAAATTACATCATCATGAAATAAATTTAAAAGATGTTTTTTCGATGCTTAAAGAATTTAAGCGTGAGAATTTTTTTATGGAATTATTTAAAGAATATGAAGATTTTTACCAAAAATTTAGTGAATTTGATAATGGTAATTTTTTTAAAAATTTTAAAATGGACGAAATTTATGATTCACCTGAATATTTAGATGCTCAAAGAATCATGTTTTTAGAAATTCATCACAATCTTTCTTCTAAATTTAGTCCTTTGGAAGTTAGTAAATTAGGCTTACAAGACTCAAGTTTTTTTTGCGATGATGAGCAAAAATTAATAACCCCTAAAGAATTTAAGGACAAATTATTAGGAAAAATCGATAAAGAATTTGCAACATTATATCCACAATATTACCAAGAAGACAGTCTTGATTTTTTTAAATTTCTTCCAACCGAAATCGATTTGTTTGACGACCAAAAACCTAATTGTCTTGATCAAAAAAAGATGAAAAATTTGCTAAATCTTTTTGAAGTTGACCCTTCGCCAGCCCATGAGGGTTTAAAAAAAGAAAATCTTGAAAAAATTGCATCAGGGTTATTTGCATTAAAACTAATTGCCTCGAATCAAAGCTATCTAGGTCTGCAATATGATGCTAGTCATAAAATTTTTGAACCAATTTTTTATTTTGAATTTTTTAAAAAATTTCAAGAAGAATATAAAGTTAGTTTTTTTGATTATTTTTTTGATGAAAATAGTGAAATTAAATCACAATATAAAACTCAGGAATTATCACCTCTTCTTAATTTTTTTGCACAGGAAAAAACAAATATTGAAGAAAAAACCGCTATCGTCGATAATTATTTGAGATCGGATGATCCAAATTTTAACATTAAAAAAGCAATTGATGATCAAGATTTAGATAATTTAAAGCTTGTTTTCAAAGATAAAACTGATGAAGAGGTAAATCGTTTTTTTAAAAGCTTCTCCTCGTCAAATGCATTATATAATCCTCAAATAATCACTTCATTATTAAGTCCTTTTCCTGAAAAAAATTACGACAATATTAAGCAAACATTTTTTAGTATGGAGGCGGAATCCATTTTTTTTAAGACTCTTGAGAAAAAAAAATTTAAAGTAGCCAATGAAATATTTGATTTTTTTTATCAAAAAAAAACCATAAAAATAAGTGATTTTGAAGATATAATAAAATTTGCAACTGCCTTTGGCCATTACGATCTAACCAATAAAATATTAACTAATTTTGAAGATTCATTGCAAACAGATGAAGAAAAAAAGGAATTTTTAAAAACTTTACATAAAATTGAATCCATTGACAATCCCAATAATTGCCTTAATTACCTTATAATTTATAATGACCAACCAAACTTTGAAAAAGTCTTAGAAATTTTAAAGAAAAATATCGACCTTGATAAACCAAATATTGATAAAGCCATTAATATTGCCATAAATATTGCTATAAATAATAATAAAGATGGAATTTTAAAAACTATTTTGGATAAGTTTCCACCAAAAATTGATGATTTAAAAATTTATATGCCTGATGCTTGCAGAGTTGGTAATTTAAAAATTGTAAAATTATTAGCAGATAAATGCCATCATTTGGAGGGAAAATATCCAGATATTAGCTCTAATCTAAAATTAGCTTTTGATTATGGTCATGCCGATATTGCAGAATTTATTTTTGAAAAATCCTCCAAATCTAATAAATCTTTATTACGAAGTTTGGGAAGATATTCACTTCATGAAGCCTGCGAAAAAGATAATTTGGCAATGGCAAAATTGCTAATTGATAAGGGATGTAAAATTGATAAAGTTGATGCCAAAGGAAAAACTCCCTTGACTCTAGCGGTTGAAAAAGGAAATTTTGAAATGGCAAAATTATTAATAGAAAATAAAGCCGATATTGATGCGGTCAATATTCATGATAAAACCTCTCTTCATTTAGCTTGCGAACTAGGTGATTTAAAAATGGCAAAATTATTGTTAGATAATGGTGCCAATGTCAACAAGACCTTCATTTCGAGTGAAACTCCGCTTGAATTGGCAATTAAAAAAAATAGCGCCGAATCCACAGAAATTGCTAAATTATTAATTAAAGATCATGAGTTAAACAGAAAATATACTTTTTGTTGCGTTCCCTTATTTTTTAAAAAAAATCCATATGAGGATAGTTTAAAAATAGCCTGCAAAAAAAATAACGCCACAATAGTTGAGCTTTTATTAACAAAATTTCCAAATAATCATATCACCTTATCTGAGAATGAAGATGAAAGAAAAGAACAAATTAAAAATTTTATGGAAAATTTTGGCAAAACACCACAAAACCCATCATTTTCGGTAAATGCCAGATTAGTTATTCATCATGATAGTTCAAATTTATCTAGATAGCTATAAAAAATATGAGCAGAGATTGATAGCAACTATGTTGCATCTTTAACAAATAATATTAAAATTTCTAGAAATAATTTATTTGTAAAATTTTAATTTTTTTTCTTGAATATCAATCCATTATACTTACAAGCCAAATCTTGGCCCTTCGAAGAAGCCAGAAGAATTTACGAAAAAATCCAAGGCAAAACTCCCGCTAAAGGTTATGTTTTATTTGAGACTGGCTATGGCCCATCTGGCTTGCCACATATTGGCACTTTTGGTGAAGTAGTTCGCACCTCAATGGTGCGTTATGCTTTTACCTTATTAGCACCGCAAATTCCAACCAAAATGTTTTGCGTTTCTGACGACATTGATGGCTTACGCAAAGTGCCAGATAATATCCCCAATCAAGAATTGATCCGAGCAAATTTGGGCAAACCCCTAACTTCGGTGCCCGATCCTTTTGGCACGCACCAATCTTATGGTCATCACATGAATGCCAGACTTAGAAGCTTTCTTGATTCTTTTGGCTTCGAATATGATTTTATTTCAGCCACAGATAAATATTGCCTCGGAGCTTTCGATGCCACTATGCTTAAAGTTTTAGAAAAATATGAAGAGTTGATGGATTTAATGCTACCAACCCTTGGCAATGAACGCCAAGAAACTTACAGCCCTTTTATGCCCATTGATGAAGAGTCGGGAATTGTTGTCGATAAAGGCGTTAAAGCCATTGACAAAAAGAAAGGAACAGTAATTTATGTTGCGCCAAATGGTAAGGAAAAGGAAATTTCGGTAACTAAAGGCGGTTGCAAATTACAATGGAAAATTGATTTTGGAGCTCGTTGGTATTCCCTTGGCGTTGATTATGAAATTTATGGCAAAGACCATCAGCCCAATGAAAGAATTTATCGTAGAGTCTGCGAAATACTTGGTGGCGAACCTCCCGTCAATTTTACTTACGAAATGTTTTTATCGGATACGGGCGAAAAAATTTCTAAATCGAAAGGCAATGGCATTGCCGTTGAAGATTGGTTGAAATACGCTCCAAGCGAGTCGATGGCATTATTTATGTATCAAAAACCCAAGACCGCTAAACGCCTTTATTTCGATGTAATTCCAAAAGCGATGGATGAATATTTAGCTTTTGCTCAAGGCTTTGAAACACAAAATCAAGAGCAAAAACTTGATAATCCGGCATTTTTTATTCATAATGGCGAAGTGCCAAGCAAATCACTAAATTTCAATATCAGCTATTCATTATTGTTGAATTTGGCGGGAGCTTGCAACCCAGAAAATGATGAGGTGTTGTGGGGATTCATATCTAAATATCAAGCAGGTTTGAATAAGGAATCTTCGCCTTTACTTGCCCAAATGGTTGACCGTGCGATTAATTATTACAATGATTTCATCAAGAAAAATAAAAAATATCGCGAGGCAACACCCGCAGAAAAATCAGCTATTTTGGAACTCGCTCAATCGCTTAAAAATTTTGATAATGACAAAAAAAACGATCCGCAAGAATTACAAAATTTAGTTTTTCAAATCGGCAAAAATCATGGCTATGAAAAAAATATGCGCGATTGGTTTTTAGCTCTTTATCAAATTTTGCTTGGACAAGATCAAGGCCCAAGAATGGGCTCATTCATTGCTTTGTTCGGGGTAGATAATTTTGTTAAATTGGTTGGGGGAAAGTTGGAGGGGGGTAAAAATTAAACACCAAATTAAGCAAATATGAATATTGAATTTCTTAGCAATATATTAAAATTAATTGGAAAAAAATTTTTTTATGCTTGTTCATTTTTTTTGATTTTTGACGAAAAGAATTTAACGGTAGTTAAATTCACGGAGACGCGGGGGGTCAAAAAAATTATCAAAAAAAGCGGTGTTATCACCCTCCCTTGGCGGGAGGGTAAAATTTTTTTTACTAAAAAAAATTTTGGGAGGGGGCAATGGAATTATAATTTAAAACTCCAAAGATAAAATAATTTGATGAAGTAATTTTCTTAGATTAAAACTCAATTTTATAAAATTATAAATTTAAAATATCAAAATTTTCTTTGATAAATGTCAATTCCCCCTCCCAAA
>JBMSPZ010000014.1:0-14843 GCA_049423025.1 Rickettsiales bacterium | reverse complement strand
CTGGCGGAGCAATGGTCAAACAAGGCTACAATTGGGTCAACAATACTGCATCATCAGAGCAAACCCTAGAATTTAACTTGAAATCAATTGATGAATTTACACAAGACGGAACAACGTTAGGACAACGAATAGCACTATTCAAATATAATCCAATTAATGGCACTGGTAGTATAGATCCTAATGACAATACCGAATACGAACTAACCTAACATGAGTCTAAAATTTAGTAAAGGATCCTACAAACTAAATTATCCAGAAAAATATGAATTAACTCCCATGGGTATTGCCATTATTAATAAAAAACCTGAAATAGTTAAGCTTTTGCTGGATATGGATCCTAATTTAATTTTCGATGAAACTGTATATTTTAAAAATAATTTAAAAAGAACACCAACTGCTCTTGCTATTTTAAGTGAAGACCCCGAAATATTAAAATTAATTCTTCATGACAATCCAAATGTAATATCTAAAAAAGCTGAAATTAATTCAATTGGAGCAGAAATAACTCCATTTGGTTTTGCACTTAGAGAAAAAATTGAAAATGCCGAATATTTATTGCAAATAAATCCGAATTTAGTCAACGAATCCATAGCTTGCTATCCGGATAATGTAAAAAAATTACCATTATCATTCGTTGCAAATTCTAGTTTATCACCAGAAAAAAAGAATAAAATTATAGATTTTTTACTTGATTATGGCGCTTTTGATGATTCCCCAATTCAGAATTTAAGTGATGAACAGCAAGCCAAATTAAATCAAAATAAGGAAACTTATTTGTTGTTTCAACAAGATAATTCAAATATCAAAAAAGCTGGTGATGTAAATATTAAATATTTGCTAAATTTATGCAAAACTCATCAAGTCCCAGCACATTTATTAAATGCACAATATGATTTTTTGAAAGAGCACTTAGCCCCACTAAATATTTCTGATGAGGAAAGAAGTTCGGCTAAAATTCGAATTGAAAGTTTGATTTCTCAAGGTGATGAATCATCTAAAAGTCCTGATCAAGCGCAAGCGCAAGGAAAAAGACCAAGAATAGATAGTGAACAACAAATTGCAGTTGCAAGCGACCCTTCATTACCAACCGCAAGATCAGTTTTAATGATGGGTTTGCAAAGATAATAACACTCAAAAACTCAAATTATTAACACATTAAAAATCCACACCCAAAATACTTAATTCTTCTAAATTATTTTGAACAAATATTTTTCAATAAACACCCAACTCATCTCCGCGAAGACTTCACTTTCAAAGCCTCCAGCTATTATATTGAGGCCGATTGAAACTGCTATTTAAAAAGACATTCGCCATCTACTTGCGGTAGCTTAATCATCAACCTTCCAGCAAATTAGGAGGTTGACAAATCTCGCTCCAAGTTTTTTATGATAAAATTTAAAAAATTAATTTCCTTTTAGTTTTTTTAAAACTCCCTTGAAATATTTACTTTTAGTTTTTTTAAAACTCCCTTGAAACAATTTTATCTTGGCTGTCGAGGCAAGATTTCCTTCGGCAAAATTTAGTAGTCTCATCACAACATCTTGATTTGAGGGTATAAAATTTTCCTTTGGCAAAATTAGCGGTCTTATCACCCTACCTTAACTTTAATAATAAAATTCCCTACCAAAAATAGCGGTCTAATCACCCAACTTTGACCCAAGGGGGCAAGATTTTCCTTTGCAAAAATAGCGGTATTATGACCCTCCAATTGCGGGAGGGTAAAATTTTCTGCAAAGAAAATTTTGGGAAAGGAGAATTGAAATTTATCAATATTTTTAAATCATAATATTTAAGCATTTTAGCACTCCCATTTTGTTTTAATTTTACTGTAAATCATTGAAAGAATGGTTGATTGATTTGAAAATTGGCGATAAAAGGTAATTGCCAATTGATCGAGTTTTTTGCAAAATATAAACCTCAACTGGCATACCAGAGCTTAAGGCAAGATGGTTGGTATCGGAAGTAATATTAATTTTTGCTTGAAAATAATTTTGACCAGAAATTTTATCTATCTCGACATCTTTAGCTATTTCAAAAATTTTACCCTTAATTTTTGGCAAATTTTTTTCATAAAAATTTTTTAAAAAAATTTCTACCTTTTGATCCAAAAAAACATTATCAATATCGGTGCTTTTAATTTTGGCAATAATTATTAATTGCTTTGAGGTTGGAATTATATTCATCAAAACCTCGCCAGCACCAACAATTTCTTGAGACTTACTGCTAAGAATATCATCGACAACCCCATCAATCGGAGAATAAATCGTGGCCTTTTGATAAAGATCTTCGGCTAAATTTAATTGAAATTGGTTAATTTCTTTATCTAAGGTTAAATCCAAAATATTTTTGGTGATTTGCATATTATTTTCACTGCGAAATGCCTCTAATTCTGATTTGAGAATATCAATTTGCTTGTTATCTCCATTAATTTTGGCGCTTAAATCTAGATGCGCTTTTTCTAATTCCAATAAATTACTAACATTCTCCAAGCCCCTTTGCAATAATTGTTTTGAAAGTTGAATTTGTTTTAAAATAATTGCTTCTTTTTTTTGATTTTGCCGAATATTTTCTTGTAAAATTTGCTGTTTTTGCTGAAATATTTTTAACTCAGAATGATATTTTTCTAAAGCGGATTTTAAGTAATTTTGAGATATCGCAATTTGATAAGCAATTTTCTGACTTTGCTTGGGCGTTAGTTTTTTAAAAATAAGATTTATTTCTTTGAACCAATTTTGATGATTTGAGTCATAATATTTTTTATGCTCCAATTCATAAAGTTGTTTTTTGATAATCAAGCTTATCAATTTCCACTCCAAAATATTAGTATCGATTTGTTGTTTTAATGCCATAAAGGCCATAAGTTTCTGCCCCGTCTTTACCTGCTCGCCATTTTTAACAAAAACCTCATCGATAATCGCATTTTCTAAATATTTTATGCTTCTTTTTTCATAATCATAACTCAGTAAACCCTCAGCAATAAAAGCTCTAGAAATTGGTAAAAAGAAAATAATGCCAATTATAATTAATAAAATTATTACCAAAAAATATCTGAAATTTAAAAATTTATTATTTTTTATCATAACTCTTAATTTCATTGGTGTAATAGCTGTTAATGTAACCATTTTTGGCAATAATTATTTTATCAAAATACTCCCTTAAATGAAGAGCTGGATTGAAAAAAATTAAAGTGATTTGATTTTTTTTAGAATATAATCTTATTAATTTAAGCAACCTTTCATTATAGGCTGAACCAAATGGGCTTTCCAAAAAAATAATTTTATTTGTTAGATTAATTTTTTTAATAAATAGAAGTAATTTTTTTTGAGTAATTGAAATATCTTCAAAGAAAAAATTTTGTGAAGTCAGATTTTTATATTCATCAGCAATTCTTAGTTCAATCAAAATCTCCTTAAGATCCACATTCAAATCATCAAAATTTTCGATAAAATCACCTACTTTTCCCGCTAAGTTTACTTGATTATCATCTATTATCGATAGCATTTTAGTTATTTGGTTTTGATTGATTCTAGCCAAATCATATCCGTTGATTTTAATAGAACCAACTACAGGATTTATGTGATTTAACAATAAATTTGGTATCAAATTTTTCTGAAAATTTGACTCACAATATAGCGCAATTAATTCTTCTTTTGCTATCTCCAAATTCTCAATTTCAATTGATTGCATCGCATTTATTGGATTTTGCACTAAAATTTTATTAAAAGTTATTTGAGAAAATTTTTTCAAATTAAAATCGATTTTTTCAATTTCTAAATCTTGAGATATTTTAAATAATAAATTTTGGTAATTTTGCTTTAATTCTTGTAAATTTTTAAGATTATTTTCAATTGCAAAAAATGGCTCTAGAAACTTTGAAATAAGTATCGAAACCGCAATCATTGAGCCAATAGAAATTTGATTTTTAATTATTAAAACCGCACTAAATGCTGTAGTTAAAATTTGAATTATTAGACGCAGATTTTTAAAAATTGTTAAAAAAAACGCATTAGTTTCAAAGCTTAAATTGCGATATTTTAGAATTTTTTGAAAATTTACAATATATCGAAAATATTGATTGTCATCAATTTGAGTTGCCAAAGATTGATATTTTTTTGCAACCGAATTTGCAATTAAATCAATATCTTTTAATTTATTTTGCTTAGCATTTAGAATTTTGATTTTTTTGTTAAAATATTTTTCTACCAAACATAAAATACCAAGAGCAATCAAAGAAAACAACGCTAGCCAAGGGTTTATCAAAAATATTACCAACAAATAACCCGCACTAAACACTACATCAATTAGACAAAATAATCCGTTATTCAAGGAAATTTCGGAAATTTTATTTAACTGTTTTAAAAGTTGATGTTCCAAATTTTGATTATCGAGTAATTTAATTTTTTTGAACAAAATATTGTAAATAATTTTATTAATTTGAATTAAAGCATTAACTCGAAAAATCCCCAGAATTTTTGAGGCAAACACCATAATTATTGCCAAGCTAGTAAGATAAAAGAGTGTTGCCAGACTCGATGAAGAAAGCACCTTATCAAAAATTTGCATCGAATAAAATGAGCAAATAATGGTGATAAGATTAATAAAAAAACTTGCTGAGGCTATTATCAATAGCTTTGGCTTAATATTTTTAATAATTAATTTATTGATGTTAAAATTTAACTGGCTATACATTCATACCTCCTATATTTGCAAGGATTTTGAAGTGAAGATTATCGATATTGACTTGATTTCTATGGCACTGAATTTGAGCCTCTAAATTAGAAATTTGTAAAAAATACAAATTATTGATATTATCAAATTTTGCGATTAATTTATATTTTGCATCATTAATTTTGTCGTCGATGATTTTTTGCATTTCCCAGCATTTCTGCTGATTTAACAATGCATTTTCCAACTCAAAACAATCTTTTTTTAATTCATTTAATAATTTTTGCTTTAGAAAATTATATTCATCAAAGGCAATATTTTGATTATTTTGCATTTGCTTAAAATCCAAATACTCACTTCCGCGTTGAAATATTGGTATTACCATATTTAAACCGACTGACTTTGCTTGAATTTCTTGATTTGGAAAATATAAATTATTGTTATTTTGCCTTGAAAAACCAATTTGTAAGGAGATTTTTGGTGCAAAATTCGCATAATTTAGTCTTTGCATTTCTTGCAAAATTTTGAGTTCAAAATTTTTAGCTTGTAAGGAATAGTTTTTATCAATTAGCTGTGGCTCATATTTGATGATTTTTTCTTTAACATCTTGGTTCGAAATCTCTAAATTTTTAGCTTGAAAACCAGCCATTAAATCAAAATCTTGGTGATTGGTAAAATTTTCAGATTTCGCCACTAATATTTGTTGCGATACCTTTAAAATAGCTGTTTCAAGATTTTGTATTTCTAAATTTGTGATTATTCCAAATTTTAATCTTAGCCTTTCATTTTTTAAGATTTTTTCATAAAATTCTAAAATTTTATCAAGATTATTTATAATTTTTTCCTGATAAAAGATTTTACTATATAGACTGGCTATTTGATTTGCCAAAATCTGTTTTTTATCATTGTAAATAGCGAGGTTTTTTAAATATTCCAATCGATATTTTTCATAATTAAAGAAAGTGCTAAAACCAGAAAATAGATTTTGCTCAATTTGAAGCTCTTTGGATGTATATTGATTTTGTTGATAATTTTGTGACAATAAGAGATTTTTACTTTGTCGATTACCTTTGGCAAAATTTAGGTTAATAGCCGGTAAATTTTCTTGCAAAACCCGCCAATTTTGTAATTTTAAATTCTCAATTTTTTGCATTTCAATAGCCAATTCTTGATTATTGGCAATGCCATCTTCGATTGATTTTTCAAGGGTTAAAGCCTTAGAATATCGAATTGGAAAGTTTAGATTAATGAAGAAAAATAAAATTAATAATAGAAAATTTGATTTAGATCTTAAAATGCTAATTTTATAACCATTGGTAAAATTTTTTAAACAATATTGGACATATTTCTTTATTTTAAAAATCATAAACCAACCCCATATTTACAAGATTAATTTTGATTTTTTGTTTTTGAAATTTTTGAGCAAAATAATTATTATTGAAATTAATTTGAAAATTTATTTTTTTGCTGATCTCAAAACCCAAAACCAAACCAGTTGGTATCGAATATTTTGGAAAATTTGTTTGATTTTTATTCAAGATATTTTGATAAGTTAATTTTGCTAAATTAATGTCAAAACCCAAATAAAATAATTGCAATTTTTTAGCTAGAATTATTTTATAACCTATTATTTGATCAATTAAATCAGCTGATGCGAGTGTTTTATTATAAAAAATCTGATTATAGATAATCGAATTATTTCCAAAGATATTGGTGGCAAATTTTTTACCAAGACCAAGACTCAAAGCATAGCTTGGATTTGTCTTTTCGTTAACAACAATATTGCCTTCATTCAAATCAATATTGCCTTTGCTAAAAATATTTTTATTTGAATCCACCAAGCTTACTAATGCGGTTTGGGTACTGCCATCATTTTTAATATTTTCCACCAAAATTTCAGCTTTTAGGGTTTGAATTTTAGATAAAAAACTGAGCAAAAAAAATATTATAAATTTTTTTTGACAAAAATAAAATCTCCTACCCCTTATTTTATGAAATATTTTTTTAATATTAATTTTATTGATTGTAAGTCTAAAAATCTTACCAAAGATTTTAATAATTTTTAATTGAAATTTGCATTTTAAGACTTTTACTTTGTTGAATTTTGGTATCGACAAAAATTTTACTAAAATTTTTTCGTAAAAAATTGTAAACCGCCAAAATCGGCATGTTAAGATTTTAATTTTTAGGGTTTTCATAGTGATGTTTTATTATTTTATTGCATTTTTTTATTATAAATTTATAAAATATGATAATTCGTTAACTCATTTACCCCCTCCAAAATTATACTAAAATTTGAATTTTTATCATAAACTCTCGTATTATTATTTTGATCAATTTCAAAATATAGGATGTTGGAATCATTGGCTATTAATTGATTTTCACTATATTCTACTTGATCTAAATTGCTATTTTGTAAAGAATTATCTTGAGATAAATTTATGATTTTTTTCAAGGAATTAAATTTAAGATTTTTGAACCAAAATTTATCAAACCTAACATCAAAATCTTTTATTATATCGCTATTATCAATGGTTGATTCTAAAATATCTTGATAAAGAAATAAATCACTCCCTTTTGCGCCATAAATTATGTCTGAACCATAATTTCCATAGCAAACATCATCTCCATCATAACCTTTAATCACATCGTTTCCAGACCCACCATCAAGATAATCATTGCCAGCCCCACCTTGAATATTATCATTACCAAATTCCCCGAAAATTTGATCATCTCCGTTATTCGACCACAAAATATCATCGCCAACCCCGCCATAAATTTTAATATTGCCATAATTCAAATTAAATGAAGTCATATCAATAACATCATCGCCAAATTCAGCATGAATTTCTTCAATATTATTAAATTTTGGCATTGACCCAAACACACTTAAAGATTGATCATCCAAAAACAAAGCATCGTCACCTTCGGTAAGCTTTAAGATATCGTAACCCTCGCCACCATCAAAACAATCGAAGCTACGAATTTTATTTTTTACCTCAAATCTATCTCCCGAATAAATGTTCCAAGCACTAAAATTAATTTGCGAATCATCGGTTAATAAATTATTCCATTTTTCATCTTCAATAAAAAATATTTCATCATCTCCAGCGTCACCATCAATGAAATCGCTTAAACCACTTATGGCAATAAGAATATTTTTATGCAAATCTCCTTTGATTTCATTTTTATTAGCAATATTTTTTACCTCTAAATTAGCATTTCTAAGGACATCAATTTTAAAATTTTTTTCCAATATAAAACCTAGATTATCATAAATTTTTAAATCAAAATTTAAATTACCACTGCGAAAAATTTTAGTCGCCAAAATTCCATTATCTTGATTAAAATTTAACCAATCTGGTAATTGGCGATATGAATTAAGAGCCAATTCATAATTTAATTTCCCTCCTTCTGGATCATTAAAATAATCATTAAAATTTATATTAATTTCTTGATTAACATAAAAAGTAAAATTTTGAATATTACCGTTTGGAGCATCATTAAGAGGATTGAAAAAAATGATTATTTTTCCAGAATCTAAATTCGGCAAAGTAAAATTTATCTCATCAAATCCAAAATAATTTTCTTTAGGTTTATATATTAGTTGTGAATTAGTTGAATTTATCATAAAGCTACCGCGATACCCCGAAAATACCACCTCCCTAGGATTAAAATTAAAATATTTTTGGTAAAAATTTTCATCAAAAAGCACCTCTTCATCTTCATTTTTTATCACGACACCAGAGGAAATATCAATAAAATTTTCATTATTTAACTTAAGATATTGAATTATTTTTGGGTTGTTAAAGTAATTTTTTACTGAAATTTTATTAAGATTATCATTTGAATTTGAGATTATTAAATCATTATTTTGATTAGATAATTTTAAATCCTCTAAATCAAAATTATTTTGATATTGGATAATATTATTTCCAATACCCTCTTCAAAAATTTCATCAAAGCCGTGATTATTTTCAAAAATATAGGTATCGTCACCCCCGCCCCCACAAATTTTATCATTACCAAGACCAGCTTTTATAATATTTGCAAGATTATTTCCATAGATAATATCGTCATAAATTGTAGCCTCGATATTTTCGATATTGTTAATTTCAATTTTATAATTTGCTGAATTTGCCAAATTATTGCTTAAATCTAAAAAAATTCCATTTTTAA
Source organism: Rickettsiales bacterium (assembly GCA_049423025.1). Classification (GTDB taxonomy): domain Bacteria; phylum Pseudomonadota; class Alphaproteobacteria; order Rickettsiales; family UBA1997; genus CAILUF01. The sequence goes on along the minus strand of JBMSPZ010000014.1, from coordinate 5,999 downwards.
AATTGCTAAGGTCTATTAAATCAATTCCGCTTCCGGCATCGATTTTTATATTCTTGGCTCCAGCGATTATTGTATCATTGCCGTCATTTGCATCAATAATATCTTCACCAAAAATTGAGTTGATTATATCATTACCCTCTCCAGCATTGATTTGATTGGCACCGAAACCAGCAACTACAATATCATCGCCATTTCCTGCAAATATTTCATCATCACCATCTTCGCCAAAAACTAAATCATTGCCAGAATTTGAAAAAATTTTATCATTACCACCTCCAGCACGAATTAAAATATTTCCAAGTTGATAATTTGGACTTGAAAAATTTATAATATCATCGCCATCAAAAGCCATTATTGTTTCAATCGAATTTATTCTCGATTGATTTTTGGTTTGATTGACCGCAATATTATTATCATCAAAGGAAATATAATCATTGCCATTAGTCATTAAAATCATATCATTACCTTCGTCTCCATTAAAGAAATCTAGTGATTGATTATATCCAGTAATATCTATATTTTGATTGTTGTAAAAATTCTTGGCTTTGTAGTGATAAATTTGAGTATATTTAAAATCAATTTTTTCTACCGAATCCAAATAATAATAATCAGAACTTGGAAGCGGTTCGTTTTGCACTCTTGAATTATTGATGGCAATATTATATTGTGCAATTTTGCCAGAATTTATTAAATCATATCCAGAAACAAAGGTGGAATTGTTCAAGGTATTTTTTAAATCCACGAATTGATTGGATGGCGAATATTTAAAATAATTTGAATATAAAATCTGACCAAATAACATTTTTGAAAATAAAGACATTAATCCAACATAATAGCCAATTTCATCGCTATAAATCTTATCTTCATTTTTTAAAAATTTATTATCTATTTCGTAATGAAAAATATCGTTACCTTCAAGCCCATAAAGACTATCCATGCCATTTCCAGCAAAAATTTCATCATTAAATTTTGAACCATAAATAATATTATCTAAATCATTACCAAAAATTAAATTTCCAGAATCTTCTGCAAAAATTATTTTGTCATTCTCATTAAGGGCGAAGCCTATTTTAAAGTTTTCTGAATTTAAATCGCTGGCTTTAATGTTGTTTAAAATTATTTTTTTATTGTTACCGAGATTGATTTCAAGATTATTTTCTAAGATTCTTGAGTTATACATTAACTCGGCAAAATTTATTCTATCATCAAATTTAGTTTTAATGATCAAACTATCATTAAACTTATCAAAATCTAAAATATAATCAACTGCACCATCTTGGTTTTTCATATTTTCAATTATAAAAATATCCCTTCCGACCCCACCATATAATCGATCATTACCAGCTGAATCATAAATTAAATCATCACCATCGCCTGCAAAAATTTCGTCATTACCAGCTCCACCAAAAATAATATCACCTGATAAACCAGCATTAACAAGGTTTGAACCCGAATCTAAATATATAATATCGGCTCCATCTTCGCCAAAAATAATATTATCTCCAACTCCAGAATAAATTACATCCGCCCCAGACCCGCCTTTAATTAAATCATTGCCACCATCACCATAAATTACATCTTCACCATCGCCACCCCAAATTAAATCATTACCATTTCCACCATAGATAAAATCATTATTTTGGTCACCAAATATTTTATCATCACCATCATCACCATGTAAAACATCATTACCAGCTCCACCCGAAATATAATCAGCCCCAGACTTACCTAAAATTAAATCGGAGCCTTTACCCCCATAGATTTGGTCACTACCACTTGATGATTCAATATAATCATTTCCATCTTCGCCATAAATCAAATTCCCAATTTTTGCCCCATTTATTTGAAAATCGGCAGTTATAATTTTATCATCTCCAAGACCTGCAAATATTAGATTAGAATTTGCGGAAATATGAATTTCATCATTGCCTGAATTTGAAAAAATTGCATTTTTTCCCGATAAATCAAAAATTATATCATCACCATCATTACCGTAAATTTCATCATCGCCATAACCTCCATCAATATAATCATTTCCTGCACCACCTAGAATTAGGTCATTTTCATCACCTCCAAAAATTCTATCATCTTGGCCACCGCCATATAAAATATCATTACCATTTTTGCCATCAATATAGTCAAAACCATCTCCAGCATTAATTTGGTTTGAATCATCATTGCCAATAAAATTTTCACTCCAAAAATTTCCTATTAACAAGGTTTTGTCAGAAGTAATCTCAAGATTTGGCACCAAATAATCTCGCCACGCCACATAATTTCCACCCAAAATATTTCTTTGTTTTTTTAAAGGAAGCCATTGAATTTCATTTAATATTTCAAAATTAACTTGTTCTAACTGACCCAAATTATTAAGGTTTTTTTCGGTAAATGAATTAATACCGTAAAAATTCAAATTTTGCAAATCCTTAACAATATTATATTGTTCATCATAATTTTTTAAATTATCAACATTATCAATAATTTGTTGATTAAAATCATTGGTTGATAAATACTCAATTTTACCATCATTTAAGATTTTAATTTTATCTAGATTGATTAAAATATTATCGTTGAGAATAATATTTTTAAAAATTATGTTTTGGAAATTTTCTTGATCCAAAAACTGATTTTTTATAAGAATTTTATCTTGAGAAGCATTATTGGATAATACTTTAATCTCAAGGTCATTATCAATTTTTGTTAACAATATATCTTGGGAATTTATTTCCAAATCTTGATTATTTATTATATTAATCGAATTTTGTTGATTCTTTACTAAATTTTTATCTGAAAATTCACTTAAAATAATTTGATCATTGCCGTCACCAATATTAAAAATTACCAGATTATTTCCTTCCCCCAATATAATTTTATCATCACCTTTTTTCCCATAAATTGTATCATCTCCCGCCCCATCAGAAATTAAATCATTATCATTAGAGCCAATCAAAAAATCATTACCAATTTCGCCATGAATTGAATTTTGATAATCAAAAACCCGATTCTTAAATAAACTCTCTCCAGCAAAAATAATATCATTACCAGATCCGCCAAAAATTAAATCAACTCCGCTACCACCATCAAGATAATCATCATCGCCACCCCCATCAATTAAATCGTCGCCCCTTCCTCCAAAAATTTCATCAGCTCCAGAATTTCCCTGAATATTGTCACCATTATCTCCAGCAATTAGATTCTTTCCCTCCCCGCCAAAAATTAAATCCTTACCGTCTCCAGCTTTGATTTGATCGTTTCCGCTTCCGCCAAAAATTATATCATCTCCCTCTTTGCAATAAATCACATCATCACCAAAACCCGCATTAATTAAATCTTCATCATTTTCAATAATTTGACTTTTATTATTTGGCTCGAAATCAAAAATTATATCATCGCCAAATCCTCCATAAATAATATCCCCGCCCAAACCTCCAACCAGATAATCATTTCCGACACCACCATTGAGCCAATCAGAACCCTCGCCTCCATTTAAAATATCATCACCCTCATTGCCGATCAATTGATCATTTCCACCATTGCCATAAATAGAATTATTTAAAAAATTACCAACTAAACCATCGCTTCCGATATTCCCATATAAATTATCATTGGAATTATTATTGGTTTTAATAATAGCGCCTTGATAATTTCTTACATAAAAATCATAATCGAGATTATTGGCATTAATTTCAGAAGAATAAGAGGCAATTTTTTCAAAATATTCGCCTCCTTCCAATTTTTTTCCACCCATTAATGCATAGGCAACAATCACTGCTACTGCTGAACCTATTGGACCGGCAAATGAACCAGCATAAAGAGCGCTCGCGATCACCGAACCCAAGGTTGCAGAAGCCCCAACCACCCCAGCCGTCGATAAGGTACTCATCCATTGATGAGAATTCATTTTGTCATCAGCATAAAAATCTTTTATCGCAGATGAAATAATATGCGAAATTCCGTATCCTAGACCCGATGAAACCTGACTTTTGAGAAGAGAATTTGGATCATTAATTAATTTTTCCATAGATTTTTCAACCGCCAGACTTGCCAATGATTGCGAAAAGGCATTTAATGTTATATTGCCATAATCTTGAGAGTTTAAATCACCTTTAATTGCCATTTCGGTCAATATCGAAACCACGACATTATAGCCGATTTTGTAAGAATTATTATTTTGAATAAAGTTTAGAGTTTTTTTACCCTCGAGGCTTAATTTATCAAATTCACCATTTAAAATTTTATTATAATCTTCGGTATTAAATAAGATTTGATTTTGAGCTTTTTCCACAAAATTTTTAACCGAAATTTTGGTACTAATATTTTCAGCTATTTTGGTAATATTTTGCTTTTGAGCAATTCCTGAATTTATATCAAGAAGAATTGAATCAATATTTTCTAGGGACTTAAATTCATTAACTATATCATTAACGGAATTTTCAACATAATCATGGATAATGTTAATTTTTTCCTTAAAATTATTTATTAGCGAATCTAGATGTAAAACATTGCCAGATTTTTCTAAAACCAAAGCCTCGCTTCGAATAAAGCTATAATTTTTTGAATTATTTGGATTAGAAATTGAGAAAATAGCTTTATTTTTACTTATAACATTTAGATTTTCGTCAATAAAAATAGCGTCACTCGCAATTGCTCCACTATCGCTAAAAATATTGATAAAAGTAGATTTTTCAATGGTTATGCGATTATTTAAATCTATATTCAAATTTTCAAATTCAAAATTATCGATAAATTCAAACAATGAATTTAATGAATTATTAAGATTTGGATTATAGATATCTTTAAGATTCCCTTCGCTTCCTATCATCCATAATTTCTGGTTAGATTTATCGTATAGATTATTAAAATTCACATTTAATTGAGATTGTTTAATCACATAATTTAGTGCGGTATTACAATTTTGATTGTTCCAGCGATAATCATAATTTTTTTCATTAATTTTTAATGCTTCAAATCTTAATTTGCTAAACAGATTTTTCACCTCCTCATTATTTCCTGCGAATATCTCAAAAGAATTGTGATTACCTTCATAATCCCAGTCATGGTGAGTCGATTTAGAATTTGTTGGACTATATTCAACCAAATCACTCGCCCCAGTGAAATACAGATTTCCAATTAATGGATTGCCACCATCGCCAAATGGATTTTCTCCGCTTGGACCCGCCCTTAAAATATATTGTTTATTGTCAAATTCAGCAATTAAATATGAATGCTGAGGATCAAGATTTTCTGAGCCATAAACATCAATCACATCCTTGGTTCTTAAATAAATTTTACCTTCACTCATAGCTTTGTTTTACAATGTTTTAGTGTTATAATATTTCCACAAAAAATGCATAAGAATTTCAAATTAACCATCATATTTTTAATAAAAAATCTTAAAAAAGCTTTTAGGATTTTTGCATATCCAAATTCATTTTATAGATTTTATCACAAAAATATTCATCTTGATTTGTCATTTTTTACATAAATGGAATTAAATATTAAAATTTTAATAACAAAATTTTACCATATTGAGGGGGTTTTTAATTTCGATTTTTCCTATATCTGATTCATAAAAACTTAATTACCAGAAATAATTTTTCCTTGGCAAAAACATCAAGAATTAGCTATAAATTTTAGCTATTATCGATATTTGCCCAATAATTTTAAACAGGCATCGACTATTTTATTTAGATTTAAGTTTAATAGCCTAAACACTTAAGCAAATAGCCAAATGCCTGCCTTTGGATTCGCTTATGACTCAAATATAAAACTTACTACCATATAAATATATATCTTCATAACACGAACCAAACCTCTTAACATCAATATCAAAATTTTAAATAATTTATTAAAAGAATTTTTAAAAATTAGATTTTGATCATCGAAAATTTCAAAAAAAATTTAATAAATCAAATTCACTCCATAAAAAATCTTAAATATCAAAAGTAAATAGCCCCCCCTTTGAACAAAATTTCTAAATATTGCATAACTTAAATTTT
>JBMSPZ010000013.1:0-15074 GCA_049423025.1 Rickettsiales bacterium | reverse complement strand
TATAAATTGATGGCAATTTTGTTATTAAAATTGCAACCAAGATATATTTGCAAAATATTTTTTTGTTTAGCGAAATATTCAACAAATTTTATTAATTTGGTAGCAATTCCTAAATTACGATGGGAATGCTTGATATATAGACCGCCTATCTCGGCGGTATGATTGATTTTATTTTTTTTAGCAATTTCAAAGCTAATCATTGCTATTAAATTATTTTCTTGAAAAAAACCAAACCAAAAGCTATTTTGTAATTTTTGTTGCCAGTCCAAATTAGAATATTTAATTTCTTCCTCAAAAGTTGACAAGAAATTATTTGGTTCGTTTTTTAATGCTTCAAGCCGAAGATTAATAAATGAATTTAGTTGATTTGAATCAATAATTTCAATCATTTTAAATTATATAATTTCTAGAATTTGTTCTCTATTTTGTAATTTTTGATATGCAAAATCTCTACCATTTATTGTTGTTGATGGCGGATTGTATGGTTTTGCAAAAAATGAGTTAAAAGCATGCAATATCGGGTCTTGTCTTGATATTGCCATTGGTGTATTTGGAGTATTAATACTAGAATAATATTCTCTATAAAAAGAATATTTAGGGTCAATATTTGGTTGCGCAGGTAAGTATTGATTATTTGTCGATGCTTTAGAAATATAAGAAAGAGTTGGTGATGAATTTGGGGATGAATACCTAATGCACTGGCTACTATAAAGTGCGGTCGAGCATTGGCTAGGTTGAGATATTACTTGATTTGGTCTGCCACCAGCTCCAAGACCGCCTGCGATAAAATTCAATAATGACATTAGTTATCCATAATTTTTTGTTTAATATTTTCGGCAATATTTTGAATTGTATTCAAATTTTTACCTTCAACCATGATCCGAATTAAATTTTCAGTTCCAGATTTACGAACCAATATTCTGCCTGATTTACCAATAATTTCTTGCTGTGATTTTATGTAATCTTGAATTTCATTTTTTTGTAAAGGATTGGCTGTGCCCTGAAATTTTACATTTACTAAAATTTGTGGATTAAGACTAAAAATCTGCCTCAAATTGCTAATTTTTTGTTGTTTTTGATTGGCTAGAATTTCAAGAATTTGTAGTGAAGCAATTAGACCGTCGCCAGTAGTGGAGTAGTCTGAAAGCACAATATGACCCGATTGTTCAGCGCCAAAATTACATTTTTGTTTTTTCATTTCTTCTAAAACATAACGATCGCCAATATTGGTGCGAATTGTAGAAACGCCAATATAATTTAAATATTCCTCCAGTGCCATATTAGACATTTGAGTAATAACCACCAAATCTTTTTTAAGCCTGCCTTCATTATGAAGTTTTTCAGCGATAAGGGCAATTAAAATATCGCCATCAATCATGCCACCTAAATCATCAACTACCACTAATCTGTCGGCATCGCCATCAAGGGCGATACCAATATCAGCCTGATGTTTCAAGACTTCTTGTTGCAAATCATGTGGATGGGTGGATCCGCAATTTAGATTAATATTAAAACCATTTGGTTCGGTGTGAATTTCAATAACTTCTGCACCAAGCTCTCGAAAAATTGTGGGTGCAATGTTGTAAGAAGCCCCATTTGCACAGTCTACTACGATTTTAATATTGCTTAAATTTTTATCCTTTGGAAATGAATTTTTAACAAATTCAATATATCGTCCTTTCGGGTCTTCGAGTCTTTTTACCCGACCTAAATCATCGGATTTTGCTAAATATTTTTCTAAATTGCTATCAATCATTTGTTCAATTTCAAATTCAATTTCGTCATCTAATTTGTTACCATCGCGATTGAAAATTTTGATGCCATTATCACCAAATGGATTATGCGAAGCTGAAATCATTATGCCAATATCGGCTCGAAGCGAACGGGTAAGCATAGAAACTGCTGGTGTTGGCACTGGACCTACTAAAAACACATCAAGACCCATAGCCACAAATCCTGAGGTTAAGGCAGGTTCAATCATATAGCCCGATAATCTGGTGTCCTTGCCAATTACTACGCGGTGGCGATGCGAATCATTAGTGAAAGCCTTGCCAAACCTTGCGCCAAGAGCCATACCAACTTTTAGGGCAATTTCTGCCGTCATCGGAAATTGATTGGCAGTGCCACGAATGCCATCGGTTCCAAAATATTTTTTATGAATTTTTGTCATCTTATTTATAAACTTAAAATGGTAATAATTGAAAATAATGTAATAAAAATGCCGATAAGATTTTTTATATTATGTTTTTCATTAAAATAATAAATTGAAATTAAAATGGCAATTATTATTTCAATTTGAGCTAATATTTTTACCGACAATACCTCGCCAAAACTGTAAGCGCTATACCAAAAAAAGGAGCCAATAAAACTAAAAATACTGGCAATAAAAAAAGATTTTCGATTTTGAGCATGCCACAATGATTTAATACTTGAAATCAATGATTTTTCTTTAATTTTAATTAAAATAAAAAAAATATTTTGAAAAAAAATTGTCCATAACAAAACTATGGTTGATGCCAAAAAAATATGGTAATTCTCGTTAATTAAAATTTGAGTTGCATCTTTTAAATTAAAGGCGGTAATGGCAAAACAAGAACCACATAAAATGCCATAAAAATTTTTTGGATTTTTGATTGAATCAATAAATTCTTGGCGATTATTAAATTTAAAATCACTCATTAAAATAATTCCGATAAAAGATAAAATTAATAACAATATTTTAAAGGGTAATATTTTAAGATTGTAAAAAAAGTAGCCGATTATTAAAGCTTGAATCGTTTCGGTCTTGCCTAGAGCAACTGCGATTGAAAAATTTTTACTCTGCATTGCTTTAATCAAAAAAATACTTCCTAACATTTGAAAAAAAGCATTGGTTAAGATATATTTAAAAAAAACAAAATTGTAGTTTTGGAAAGTGAGTAATACTAAAATTATGGCAATTGGAAATGGCATAATAAATCTTGCCCAAGAAGAGGTTATGGCATCTACTTTTTTTGATAAATTTTTTTGTTCCAGATTGCGAAAAATTTGAAAAAAAACTGCAAGTAAAGTTAAAATTATCCACATTTATAATTGCAAAGTTTGTTTTAAAAAATTTAGCGCATCGGGAATTTTGTTGATATAAACTCCGGCTCCCATCGCCAAATCTTTTTTGCCACCTCCACCCTTGCCACCAATAATTTCAGTGATTTGTGGTAAAATTTTGCTAGCATCAAATTTATTAGTTAAGTCGTTAGAAATCGCCAAACAAACTGCAACCTTATCATCAATAATGCCAAAAAAAACTAAAATTTGGGATTTAGAAAATTGTTGGGATTTTTGTGCATGTATCATGATTTCTCGGAGATCTTTGCTGTCGGTTTCTTTGAAAATATGATGAGAAAAATTGATATTTTTTATGTTTTCGGTTTGTATTTTTTGTAAATTTTGGCTCCAAATTTCTTGTTTTAAACGCAAAATTTCCTTATCTTTTTCCTTAATATTTTGTAAAAAATCAATTCCGATTTGGGTAGTCTTTTCTAGGGCTTGATTTAGGTTTTGACTTTGACTTTTATTGATAATTTTTGGAGTATTTTCGTTAAGAAAATAACTTAAATCATCATAGCCAACTTTGTTTGATAAAAACTCGTTTTCAGCAATTTTTACCTCGTCAAATTGTTGCTTTACTTTAAGAGAGTTTAATAAGGCGTAGAATTTTTGTTCTTGGAGTTTTAAATGTTGAAGTGCGTAAAAACCTGATTTGGCAGTAATTCGACGAACTCCAGATGCCACTCCATTTTCGGAAATAATTTTAAAAATTCCAATATTACCAGTATTTTCAACATGAGTTCCGCCACATAATTCAATCGAAGGACCCATGGCAACAACTCGAACGATATCGTCATATTTTTCGCCAAAAAGAGCCTCGGCACCGGAATTTCTGGCCTGATCAATTGGCATTTCATTGGTATGAATTTTTGAATTTTGACGAATGTAAAAATTGACCAACTCTTCAACCTGTTCAATTTCTTCATTTGACATCGCACGGTTTAAATTAAAATCGAAAGTAAGTTGTTTGGAATCAACATTTGAGCCTTTTTGCGAGATTGAATTGCCTAAAACCTCTTTTAAAGCCTTGTGCAAAAGGTGTGTTGCCGAGTGATTTTGTGCCCGAAATTGGCGGTGGCGATTATTGACGATGGCAATAACTTCATCACCAACTTTGAAATTTCCCTTGAAGTCAGCAACAAAATGTACAAAAAGATTTCCAGCAAATTTTTTGGTTTCCAAAATATCGACAAAATTTTCGATGTTATTATAGTCAATTGGATTATTTTCTTGATAATTTGTTGAAATAAATAAATTACCATCATCGCCTTTTTGACCACCTGAAGTAGCATAAAATGGGGTTTGGTCAAGAATTATAAAAATTAAATCACCAGCTTTTTTTTCGATTAAATTTAAATTCGATACCTCTTTAAAATTATGAAAAATTCCTAAAATTTTAGCTTTAGCTTTAGTAGTTTGGTGATATAAAAATTTAGTTTCACCAAATTTTTCTTTGAGTGAAAAAAAGATTTTGTCATCAGCAATTTCTCCGCTTCCGGCCCAGCTTTGACGAGCTCTTTGGCGTTGATTTTCCATTTCTGATTCAAATTTATCCAGATCAATTTCTAAATTATTTTCGCTACAAATATTTTGTGTTAAATCAAGCGGAAAGCCAAAAGTATCGTAGAGTTTAAAGGCAATTTCTCCTGATAATTTTTGTTTTGAATTATTAGAATTTTTAATTTTGGCAATTTCTTCATCTAAAATTTTTAAGCCATTTTCAAGGGTTTCACGAAATTTTTCTTCTTCATTTTTTAAAGTTTCGATAATTACATTTTTAGCCCTCGATAATTCGGGGAAGTTCTCGCCCATTTCGGTAATTAAAGACCTGACCAATTGATGTAAAATTAAATTTTTTGCTCCCAATTTATGAATTTGGCGAACACTTCTGCGAATGATTCTGCGAAGCACATAACCCCGCCCTTCATTGCTTGGTAAAATTCCGTCAGCGATTAGAAAACAGCTCGAACGCAAATGGTCGGCGATGATTTTATATTCAGTTTTTAAAGACATTTTTTAGAATTTTGTTTAAACTATTTTTATTCACAAATTCAATCGAAATTGCAACAATTATTAAAATTAAACCAAAGGTTCCAAAAATTGTAAAGGTAAAATTTTCTAAAAATGATGAAACAATTAAAGCAATTGTTGGATAGATTAAAGCTGTGTAGTTAGCGCGAACCGTGCCAATTTTTTGAATTAAATAATATAAACATAAAAAAGCGATAATTGAAGAAAAGAATATTTGATAAAGTAAAGAATAAACAAATTTTGGTGAATAATCAAACTCAAAATTATGTTGTAAAATTAGATTTAAGATTAGTAAAAATATAGAGCTAAATCCCGAATAAAAAGCAATTGCGGTGAATAAAGGAGTGTGATTTTGGTTGCGGTTTTTTTCTACCAAAAAATTGCCAAAGGAAAATACAATCATCATAAAAATTCCAAGTATAAATCCTAAAATTTTTTGACTGTTTGGTGAGTTGTCAAATTGCAGGAAGGGACCGATAAAAAATATTAATCCAATGGTGCCGATACTGCTACTTATGATAATTTTTTTCTGAATTTTTTTGCCGTCAAAAATCGCTTTAAAAATTTCAGAGGTGATGATGGTAAGACTGAAAATTACTGCAATCATTCCGCTTGGAATGAACTTACTGGCGTGATAGCCGATAATAAAATTCAAGAAAAAGTTGCAAAAGGCGATACTGAGAAAATATTTATATTCTGTTTTGAAGGGTAAAATTCTTTTTTTGGTTATAACGCAAAGAAAAAACATGATCAAAGAAACAGGAAGGAAGCGATATAGCAATGAAATTTCGGGTGGTAAAAAAGATTGCACCTGAAATTTCATGGCGATCCAGCTAAATCCCCAAGCTAGGCACATTCCAATGAAGGCGAGTAGCGTCATTTTAGTGAATCATTAAAATATTAATTTCCAAAGCGGGGCGTTTGCCCATAAAGTCTTCAAAGATTTTTAAAAGTCTTGAACGCAACGACTTTTCGATTTCTGCAAGAATTTTAGTTTCTGTAATTTTCTTTTTCTTTTTCTTAAGAAAATTAATTCCAAAACTATCATTTAAATTAAGTTCACGAGCTTTATTACGAATGAAAATTTCAATTTCCTTGTGAATTACATCTTCGGCCTCACGGTCACTTTTGAAATCATAGGATCCTACAGCGTTCATTATAATTTTAGAATGTATTTTTAAGTTGTTATTTACTGCAAAACTAATAACAACAATTCCAGCTTCTTGCAATTTTTTTCTTTCACGAATAATATCGCTTTTTAAATCAAGTAATTGCTTGCCATCGACCCCGATATAGCCAGTTTTGACAAAGCCAATCTTGTCGGATGAAATAATGTTGTTTTTATCAATTTTAATGGCCAAACCATTTTCGATTTGAATAGTTTTTTCAACTCCACATTCTTTAGCAAGTTCGCAGTGAGTTTTGGTATGAATAAATTCGCCATGAACTGGAATAGCGAGTTTAGGGCGGGCGAGGGCATAAAGCTCACGCAATTCTTCTTTAGATGGATGCCCAGAAACATGCACAAAATGGTCTTTTTCGGTCATTACATCGATTTGTTTTTTGGCAAGCAAATCGAATAATTCGAAAATTTTTTTCTCATTACCTGGAATAATTTTTGATGAAAAAATCATCAAATCACCTTTGGTAAAATGAATAGTTGGATGAGTGTTTGAAGCAATTTTTCTAGTGCCTGCCATTGGCTCGCCTTGGCAACCTGTTGAAATAATCAATATCTCTCTTTTATCGTAAAATTTTATTTCGCGGTCTGAAATAAATTCAAAATTATCGAGTAAATATCCACTTTTTTTGGCTACATCTAGCAATCTGTGCAATGAAAATCCAACCAATACAACTTTTCTTCCAACTTCTTTAGCAATTGAGGCGATAGTGTGAATTCTGGCAATATTTGAGGCAAAAGTTGTGACACCAACATAGCCTTGGCGATTAACAATGAGGCTTTTAAGTGAATTATGTAAATCGCCTTCGGACTTGGAATGTCCTTCATTAATAGCATTTGTTGAATCGCAAACTACGACATCAATTTCATTGTTATCACCATATTTTTTAATTTTTTCAATTTCGCTAATCTCTCCAACAACTGGTGTGTGGTCGAACTTCCAATCTCCCGTATGCAAAACATTTCCTTTTGGTGTTTTGATTAAAAGCGCCTTCATTTCGGGAACTGAGTGAGTAAGTCCGATAAATTCAATTTCAAATGGATGAAGTTTTAAAGGCTTTGAGTCGTCAATAATGTTGATTGGAACAAGCTTATCAAGCTTAAATTCGGCTAATTTGCTTTTCAAAAAATTAGCACCAAAATTTGTGGCAAAAACTGGAACTTCAAGTTCACGCCATAAATATTGCACTGCTCCCATGTGATCTTCATGAATATGGGTCAGGATAATTGCTAATAAATTATGACGATTTTGTTTGATGAAAGATATGTCGGGAGTCATCATATCAATTCCAGGAGTATTGTATGCGAAGCCAACACCGCAATCAATCATAATCCATTTGCCATCTAAATGGTATAAATTTAGATTCATGCCAATTTCATTGGCTCCGCCTAAAGGTAGGAAAATCAGGTCTTCACGATGTTTTTTTAAATTTAAATCCATTTTATTTTATATTAATATTTCAAAAATCTTTCAACCGAATTTTCTAGGGTATCAAATCTTTGGTTGCCAACTTGCAATACAGCTAAGTTTCGTTGCACCGCTCCATTTGGTAAAAATCTAAAGATGCCGTCAATTCCAGTGAAATTATTGTTATATTTATCACTAAAATCGGTAAAGTCTTTAAAATCAATTCTTATATTTTTTTTGTCTTGTGCAATAATTGCTATAGCAGTAGTAAAATCATAGGCTAATGACGCAATTCTTGGTGGATATTTACCAAAAGAGTCGTAGTAATTTTTTATAAAAACTTGAAATTTCTCAGGTTCAGGAGCGGGGAACCAGCCACCTAAAAGATTAATGTCTTTAAGGGTAGATGGGTCATCCCATTGTGAAGAACCAATTAATTGAAATTGTCTTTCGTCCTTATTTAAATTTACAATCGAACTGGCGATCTTTGATAATATTTTTCCAGATTCTGGAATATAAATAACTTGTGGATAAATTCGGTCATAATCTCCAAGATATGAAGTATCGCGATTTCTGGATTTAGTTGGAACCCCAAATGAGTTAATAACTCTACTAACTGCGCGGTCAATATCTTGGTTGTTAGTTTCATAAAACTCGGAAGTAATAAAGTTGCCATCACGAGCGCGAACAAATTTTTTGAGATAATCTGTTGAAATTTTACCATAGGAGTTGTTTGGAGCTAAAATCGCAAAATTAAATTTGCCCTTATCCATGGCAAAATTAACAATTCTATCAATTTGAGTTTCTGGTAAGATTCCACCAACAAATACTCCGCCAAAACTGGTAGTTTTGTTAAGTAATTCAAAATTATTTGAGAGTGAAATTACGGTGATATCATTGTCTCGAGCTAATTTTTCTATGGCAAAAGTGTTGTTGCTAAATATTGGTCCAATTACAACTTTGATGTTGCGGTCAATAATTTCTTTGAAAGCTTTTTGGTTATCTTGGATTGATTCTTTGGAGTCAAATAAAATAAGTTCAATTTTATTATTAATATCATTTTCAAAAAGTGCTAAAGTTGCAGCATTAAAGATGCTCCAGCCCAAGTCTTTATATTTGCCAGTGAAGGGTAAAAATAAGGCAACAGGAATTTTGCGATGATATTGTTTTGGAATTTGTAAATCAGAAATTTCTAGATTTTTTGCGGTATCGGACTTTAATAATTGAGCTTCTTGCTCGCTTAAATAAGGGTTTTGCGATGGAGAAACAACCGATGAATTTTGGTCTTGTGTATTAATAAATTTTTGATTCGGATTTGAAAAAACTACTTCGGGTTGTCTTTTTTCTTCTTGAAATTTTTGTTGGTTAATATTTTTTTTAGAATTAAAATTATTTTCATTATTGATAATTTCGTCAGTAACAATGGTTTTTGATATATATTCCTGAGAATTTTCATCAAAGCTTTGTTTAAATTTTAAATCTTGTGGGTTACAAGCGGTTAAAAACCCAAACAACATAATAAAAAATATATTTTTCATAAATATTTAATTAAATGATAAACCAAATTTCAAATATAAAATTTCCTCAAGTTGAAAATGCCCTTTATGTTGTTGCCACGCCAATTGGCAACCTTGCTGACATTACCTTGAGAGCATTAAATATTTTATCTTCAGTAGATTATATTATCTGCGAAGATACAAGAATTTCAGGAATTTTACTACATAAATTTGAAATAATAAAGAAAAAATTGCTAATATACAATGATTTTAGTGATAATTTATGTAGAAATAAAATTCTTACGATTTTACTTGAAAAAAAATCCTTGGCATTAATCTCAGATGCTGGAACTCCTTTAATTTCTGACCCTGGATATAAATTAATCAAATATTTGCGAGCAAATAATCAAAAAATTATAGCCATTCCTGGAGCTTCATCATTGACTGCGTCAATTTCAATTAGTGGAATTGCATGCGATAACTTTTTATTTTTGGGTTTTATTGCCAACTCCAAAAATGAAAAAATTAATCAAATAAAATCACTTTCTCCAAATTACAGTTTTATATTTTTTGAAACCTCAAATCGCTTGAAAGAAACTCTGGAAATAATCAATGAAATATTGCCTAATAGGCTTATTTGTATTGCTAAAGAGCTTACTAAAATCCATGAAGAAATTCTATTTGGAACCGCAATTGAAGCTTTACAAATTTTTGTTGAAAATCCTGATAAGATGAAAGGTGAATTTGTGGTTATTGTAGAAAAAACTTCTAAAGACCAATTAAAATTCGAAGAAAAAGAGGTGATAAAACAAATAAAAATTTTGTATAAAAATGGTAAATCGATAAAAGATATTTCTTCGGAAATTGCTGGTATTTATGGAGTAAATAAAAAGGAAATTTACAAATTAGCCCTTGAAAATATTAACTAAATATGTCTCGCCAAACAAAAATTCAAAGATATAAAATGGGTCTATGGGCAGAATATTTTGTAATGATTTTATTTTGGTTTAAGGGTCATAATATTTTAAAACATCGCTATAAATGTAGGTTTGGAGAAATAGATATTATAAGTAAAAAACGCCATGAAATATATTTTTTAGAAATAAAAACTCGGAAATCAAAAAAAAATTTGGAAGAAATTATTTCCGATTCCCAAATTGGGAGAATTATAGATAGTGGCGAATATTTTTTGCAAAATAATCAAAGATTTAAAAATTGTAAAATTAACTATGATTTACTTTTTTTAACGCCCACAATTTTCCCTTTTTTTAGAATCAAATATTTCAAAAATATCAATTCTTGAAATTAATAATTGAAAAAATTATAATAATAAAAATTTTTTTAAACAAAACTAATATTAACAATCTTAATTTTATCGTGAAACCATCAAATATCAATAATAATAACAATAACAACAATATTCAAATTAATAATAATTTATTTAGAATTAATGAACAAATCAAAGCAAAAGAAGTAAGAGTTATCGACTCTCGGGGTCAAATGATTGGCATAATGTCAATTTCTGATGGAATAAAAAAAGCCCAAGAACAAGATTTGGACTTAATCGAGGTCTCTCCAAATGCTGTTCCGCCAGTGTGTAAAATATCAAATTTTGGCAAGATGAAATATGAAATTCAAAAAAAAGCTGCTGACGCCAAAAAGAAACAAAAAGTTGTTGAAGTTAAAGAGGTAAAGATGACTATCAATATTGGTAAGGGCGATTTTGATACTAAAATTCGTCATACTAAAGAATTTATCGATAAGGGTAATAAAGTAAAAATCAGCATCAAAATGAAAGGTCGTGAAATCACTCACCGTGATTTAGCGGAAAAAATGATGTCAGAAATTATGGAAATTACCTCAAGTTTTGCCAAGGCTGAGCTAGAGCCAAGACTTGAAGGAATGCAAATGGTTACTATATTAATCAAAAAATAAATATATGCAAAATCTAATCAAACAAGTTTTAGAATTCTCCAAAAAAACTAAAATTAACGATTTAAATCAAGATAATTTTCAAAATTTTATTCAGGAATTTTATATTGAAAATAAATTGGTTGATTTTGAAAATTATAATACCGAATCGCTGTTTTATTATGCCTTATCAGCTTACAAGTTTTTAAGTCAAAAAAAATCCAACAATTTTAACATTAGAATTTATAACCCAAATAAAGCTGTTGAAGGCTTTGAAAGTCCATATACCATTATAGAGATTGTCAATAATGATATGCCTTTTTTGGTTGATTCTTCAGTGAATTTTTTAGATAAGCAAAGTATCAAAATTAATAATATTATTCATCCAGTTTTTAAAATAAAAAGAAGTGCAGATGGAACCTTCCTTGAAACAAGCAATTCAGGTATCGATGAGTCTTTAATTCAGCTTCATTTAGATAAAATTACCAATGAATCCGAAATAAATTTACTTAAAGAAAATCTTAGCAAAATTCTTGATACAATTGCTTTGGTCGTTTCTGATTTTGACGAAATGCAGGAATATGTAAAAAAAGCCAATTCACAAATTGTTAATGCTAAAAAAATATGTAATGAAGATGAAGTTACTCAATATCAAGAATTTCTTAATTGGGTATTGGCTGGAAACTTTATTTTACTTGGATCAAAAGAATTTGATATTAAAAAAAATGGCAATAGCTACGAGTTGTTCGAGGTTGCCAATACTTCATTTGGGGTCTTTAAATCTAAATATCCTGATTTTCTTCCTGAGGTCGTAAATGCCTCGCCTCAAGAGGTTGGCGAATCAATTAATAAGCCTTTCGTAATTGAAGTTATAAAATCAAGATATCGTTCAAAAATTCATCGTTCAACTAATGCCGAAAGAATTCGTGTCCAAAAAATTTCTAGCGATGGAAAGGTAGTCGGAGAGTTCCGCTTTATTGGCTTATTTACATCAAATGTTTACTATTCAAGTGTATTTTCAATTCCACTTTTGAAAAATAAAATTTCTCATGTAATTGAAAAATCTGAATATGTAAAAGGAAGTCACAATTATAAGGATTTGATTTCCATTCTTGAATCTTATCCACGCGATGAATTATTTCAAATTAACGAAGATGATTTGCTTAAAAACTCAACTGGAATTGTCTCAATTGCAGGTCGTTCAATTGTTAAGTTTTTTGCTCGCAACGACAAATTTAATCGCTTTGTAAGTTGTTTAATTTATACCCCAAGAGACCGCACTAATTCTGACATCAGAGAAAAGATTAAAAGCTATTTGTGCGAAGTTTTTAACGGCGAAGTTGCTGATTCATTTTTGCAAATAACCGAATCTAATCTTATTCGTTTTCACCTCATAGTTCGAACTAATAAGGGTATTCCAAATTATGATGAAGCTCACATTGAACAAGAGATAGTTAGAATTACTAAAATCTGGAGCGACGAATTGGTTGAAGCTCTAAAAAGCAAATTTGAAAATGAATTGAGAATAGTTTTATATCCAAAATATAAAAACTCATTTTCAGTAAGTTATGTTGATAGATTTGATGCCAAAACTGCTTGCGATGATATTGAATTTATTGAGCAATCTTTTGCTTCAAACTCGCCGATTTTTAAGTTAAATCAAACTATCGACAATTGTGAAAAAGAAATTACCGAATTAAAAATATATTCACCGCATCAAGAGATTATATTATCTTCAATAATGCCAGTTCTTGATAGCTTTGGTCTAAATGTTATCAAGGAACATACTTATTTAATAAATGTCGAGGAAGATGCTAAAAATCGTTCAATTAAAAAAGCTTGGATTCATTATTTTAAAGTCGAAATTTCTAAAAATAATGATGTAAAATTTTCAAAATTATTAAAAGAAAATTTTGAAAATGCCATTGATGCATTATGGCACCAAAAAACCAAAATTGGCGCTTTAAATAAATTAATTATTTTATGTAATTTCTCTTGGAAGCAAGTATTCATGCTTAGAGCGCTTTCAAAATATTTATATCAAGCTGGGTTTAAAATAAATCAAAGCAATGTTGCTGATTGTTTTGCCCGCAACCAACAAATTTGTAAAAAATTAGTCGAATTATTTGCTCTAAAATTTGACCCAAATCTAAAAATTGATCATCAAGATAGGGTTGCAAAAATCGATGACTTAATCAAGCATATTAACGAAGATTTGATAAATATTAAGGATGTCAATGATGATGCCATAATCAAAAGATTTTTGGCGGTAATTATTGCGTGTCTTCGCACTAATTTTTATCAAACCGATATTAATGGCGAATTCAAAGGTTATGTGTCCTTTAAATTTGATTGCAAGAAAATTCCAAACCTACCATTACCTCTTCCTTATGCCGAAATTTTTGTTTATTCGCCACGAGTTGAAGCGGTGCATTTACGAGGTGGAAAGGTGGCAAGAGGAGGATTGCGTTGGTCTGATCGTCATGAAGATTTTAGAACTGAAGTTTTGGGATTAATGAAAGCACAAATGACCAAAAATGCGGTTATAGTTCCAGTTGGTTCAAAAGGTGGTTTTGTTGTTAAGTCTGATACATCCAAAATGTCTCGCGAGGAATATCAAAAAGAGGGAGTTGAATGCTATAAAACTTTCTTGCGTGGTTTGTTAGATGTTACCGATAATGTGATTGATAATAAAATTATTCATCCGCAAAATGTGGTAATGCATGACCCAGCCGACCCATATTTGGTGGTTGCTGCCGATAAGGGAACTGCAACATTTTCCGATATAGCCAATTCGGTTTCTATCGAATATAATTTTTGGCTTGGTGATGCCTTTGCATCTGGCGGTTCTGCAGGCTATGATCATAAAAAAATGGGAATTACTGCCAAAGGTGCATGGATTTCTGTAATGAGACATTTTAGAGAATTCGGAGTAGATATCCAAAATCAAGATTTTACCGTTATGGGTATTGGTGATTTATCTGGTGATGTGTTTGGTAATGGTATGTTGCTTTCTAAGTATATCAAGCTGGTTGGTGCCTTTAATCATATGCATATATTTTTAGACCCAAATCCTAATCCTCAAGAATCTTTTAAGGAAAGAGAAAGAATGTTTAATTTACCGCGTTCAACTTGGATGGATTATGATAAAACAAAAATTTCTAAGGGTGGCGGAGTATTTGAAAGATCTGCTAAATCAATTAAATTAACTCCTGAAATAAAAGAAATGTTAAAAATCTCCGATGATGAATTGGCTCCAATTGATTTGATGAAAATAATGTTGAAGGCTCCAGTTGATTTATTGTGGAATGGTGGCATTGGAACTTATGTTAAATCAAGCGAAGAAACTCATCAAGATGTTGGTGATAAAGCTAATGATTTACTTAGAATTAATGGCAATGAGCTAAATTGTAAAGTGGTTGGAGAAGGCGGAAATCTTGGTTTTACGCAAAAAGGAAGAATCGAATTTGCCAAAAAAGGCGGTCGTGTCAATACTGATGCCATGGATAATTCTGCTGGTGTTGATTGTTCTGATCATGAAGTAAATATTAAAATCGCTTTAATTTCTGCTTTAAAAAGCAAAAAAATTAATTTAGAAGAGCGAAATAAAATGCTTGAGGCTATGACTGACGATGTTTCGCATTTGGTATTACTTGATAATAAATTGCAGACCCAAGCTATTTCTATTGCTCAAAGTCTTCCAAGTTCAGCACTCAGCGAACAGTCGCAATTTTTGGATAGTCTAGAATCTTCTGGATTGCTAAATAGAGCGATTGAGTTTTTACCAAATCGTAAAGAAATTGAAAGATTGCAAATTGAGCAAAAAACTTTAACTCGCCCAGAGTTATGCGTGATGCTAGCTTATTCCAAAATGGATATTTATAACAAAATATTAAATTCTGATTTGGTAAAAGATAAATATTTTGAAAAGGATTTATTGGCGTATTTCCCAAAATTAATG
>JBMSPZ010000012.1:0-15092 GCA_049423025.1 Rickettsiales bacterium | reverse complement strand
TGAAGAAACTTTAAAATTATACACTGAATCACTAACCGAAAGCCTTCAAGCTTCAATATACCGTATTGAAAATATAAGACATTCATTGATAGATCGTCATGAATTTTCAAATGATAAGATTAGATCAGATCCAAAAAATCAAATACCAGATGCAAAAAAAGAAAAACTTAAAGAAATGCAGGCTAAATTCAAAGAAAAAAGTAAAAAAATGCTTGAGAGCAAATCAGCAATTTTAGAAGAAGATAAGTTATTATTTGGCGATATTGAAAACGATGAATTTATTAAAATTTGCAAATCGAGAAAAGATGTCAATAGAGATGAGATCAAATCAATTTTGGGCATCGATTCTGATGAAGAGGAAAAATTTAAAATTATAACTTGCTCTTTTGAATTATGTGAAAAATCAAATATTTACGGCCATCATTTACAATCTAGTTTTTCACCATCATCATTAATAACCTCCACCAAAAAATCATTTAATCTTGGTGAGTATGGAGCGCCTTCAATTATGTATGGATTTAGCGAATTTTTTAAAATAATTCCTAAAAATCAGTTGCAAATTCTTAAGGATTTTCTTTTAAGTGAGGATAAAAAAAATTTTACAACAGAAGATTTCACAACTCAAAAAAATGAATTAACCAAGACTATTAATACCCCAAAAAATTTTGACGAATGTATTGCTGAAAATTATTTTCGTTTAAATGTTCCGCCCCTAATTCAAGAAAATTCAAGCACCATAAATAAAAAACCTCATCTTGATTTTCCAGCTAATTTTAAAAAAAATCTTTTTAATATAGTATTATTCAACCGTGATATTGATGCGCTCGAAAATTTACCGCTTGATTTGATGGCATATCAAGATCATGCTAGTAAATCATCGGATAAACAAGAGGATAATGGATTAGAACTATTTTTTTATGGTCATAATAATAATTCCGTAACTCAAGAACAAACCGCAAATTCTATAAAAAAACTATTGTCTTATGGTTTTTCTTCTAGCAAAAATCTAAAATTAGGCAGTTTTGATGATTTAATAAATAAAGTTAATGAAAATTTCAATCCTGAAATTGCCAAAGATTTAGAAAAAAACCTAAAAATTATAAAAGAATTTGAGGAAAATTTATCGAATTACAAATCCACAGATTCAGAATCATTGTCAGAAACTGATAAAAATTTAATGGCAAACATTTCAGAGATAGCTTTTTTATTTCAAAATAGCAATAACCCCGATTTACCAATTCAAAAAGCCTCAAAAAAGAAAGATTTAGAAGCAAAAAATATATTAAATCTAACAGGATTTTTAAATCATCTAAGTAATTCTGGCTTTATTTCCAAATTATCTTCAAATAAAGATAGATCATCGTTAAGTTTAATGAAAAAAATTAATGATTTAATTGAAAAATTAAATGAGAATAATCCAATTTCAATAGAAAAAAAGAAAAGGGAGTTTGAAAAAAATTTAGCCGAATTATCTGCTCCCACAGTTAATCCACCGAAAGCTCCAAAACCAAAAAATAAAACTGGAAAGCATGCAAAAAAAGCTAGTGATAATGACGCCGATGTTGTTGATGAAGTTAGGCATGAATCATCAGAAACTAAACCAGAAGCTATTGTCAATAAAGATCCGCAAGAGGTTTTAAAGGAAAAAATTGACGAAATAACTAACAAAACCATTAGTGAAGCTGGAAAGAATTTCGATAAATTTACTCCTTTTTTTGATTTTTTACGCAAAAAATCCTGGATTGGAGCTTCTGATTTTGGATTATATGGCAGTAAAGCATATAATGAATTTATAAAACAATCAAATCCTAATCTTTCTTTGAATACTTCAATAGTTACTGATTATGATTTCTTTAGCGTTTGCGAACAAATTTTTTCGGTAACACCAGATAAAAAAGCGGCCGCAAAAAATTTTGAGGACATTTTAGAAGAATTTAATAAAATAGACCCAAATTATCAAATTTCATTTGCTGAGGAAAAATCTGAAAATAGCATTAACTATAACTCAAGAAAAAAATCATTAAATTATAAGCTTAAAGCAAAAGTTAATGGCGAGGAACTTGACTTCGATTTAAATTTTTATTCTAAATCAACTATCTTGGAAAATATGCAATGGCAATTAAATTTTGAGAGAGTATCTATTGTTCAAAAAAGAGATCACCAAATTTCATTAGAAATTAATAATAGCGGTTGCGATGAGTTAAGCTCAAAAAGTCCCGATAGTTTTGTATCAGATTCCCAAACCCACGAAAATCCTAATGAATTTTTATTTGCTATTAATACAAGTGCAAAAGGCTTCTTAAGTAGACTATTAAATGGCAAGGGAATTTACAAATATCTTACAGATTCCGATTTGGACTCTATAAAAAAATTCCTTTTAGAAGATGAAAAATCTAGAGAAAAATTAATTGAAGAATATCAATCATATCAAAAAATATTATCACAGTCTGAAGGAGCTTTTGTTGTAAGTCCAAAAATTTCAGAAGCGTCATCAATTTTGCAAAGAATACATCAAGATCCAATTTTAAATGATTTAGCAAAAATCAGCCAAACCGCTATAACCCCAACCAACCATCAAAAAATTGTTAATACCGATAAATCGTGTCAATTACAACATCAATAAAAATATTTTAAGAAAAATACAATATAAAACTGATATTAGAAATAATAAGGTTAAAATATTTTTTTAATTTTATTAATTTAATATTTTTTATATGAAAAAACTTAAAATAGCCCTTGTTCTATCCATTTTAACCTTATGCACTGCATGTCCACCAGAAGATAATCAAGAGCAATTCAGAAAAAACGAAAGAAGAACCGGTTTTTATTTCTAAGACTTCAATTAAGCAAAAAACCAATAATTGCAGAAATTTGGCAATTTATTTTGCCAAATTTTTGTTAAAAATGATGAAATTTAAGAAATATTTGCAGTTATTTTTGCAAAAAAAACTATTTTATATTAATTAAAATTAAAGCTGACCAAATTCCGATATTTGACAAAATCGATAAACCCAAAATCCATTTTAAAATCGGACTGCTAACAATGGTTTTGTTAAAGCCACGACCCAATGATTGCCCATTTTTTGTCCATTTTAAATCTTTATTATAAATTTTTTCCAACTCTTTTTTAACATGTTTTTTTGGTAGTTTTTTTTGCTGCATAAAATTAAATTTTGGTTTGTAAGAAACATTTTGAAGCCAATCCCAGAGCAATTTTATCTTCGAGTGACTTTTTAAAATTAATTTTATTAGCTTCATCTTTTATACCATCAAAGTCAACTATTAAACCATAAAGTTCAGTGGAAATTTTTATAATTGTATCTTTATCAAACTCATCACCATAAAAATCAAAGGTTAATTTAAGGGCTTCGGCAAGCTGTTGTTTACCTTTGAGATCGTAAGATTTATCATATTTTCCAGTAATTATGGCATCTTGCGGAACTTCAAGGGCTAATGCTAATTTTGCCAAAACTTCATTAGAAATTCCGCTTCTTCCATTTTCAAAACCGCATAATAACTGCTTGCTAACACCAATTTTTCGGGCTAAATTACTTTGGCTTATTCTTTTTTCTTCGCGAATTTTTTTTAAAAAATTTGTCATAGATCGGAGTTTGTTTTATCTAAAGTGAAGATTATTTAAACTATTTTAACTAGTTCAACCAATAATATAATTCTAAAATAAATATGGTAAAAATATAATATCGTTATATATGGTATTATGGTAACATCAAATCTTTAAGCAAACTATTTTAGTTACTTTAAAAAATTTAAATATTTTTTGTAGCAATTATGGAGAAATAAAAAACTACTCCTTCACTATGTAAAGAAGTAGTTTATTTATATTATTTTAAATGTTAATAATTTTTTATAAACTATTAGTGTTTATTATTTTTTATCTTCTTCACTTACTCCTTCAAATTCTCCATCAACTACTTTGCTTCCATCGTTTTTTTGCGATGAGCTTTGTGCATTGTCGGCAGATGAATCTTGTGAAGAACCAGCATTAGCTGAAGAATTTTTGTAAATGGCTTCACCAATTTTCATAGATGATTGCATTAAATCTTCAGTCAATTTTTTTACCTCATCGGCTTTAGCGTCGCTCTTTTGCAATTCTTCTTTTAATTTGTTGATTTTATTTTCAACCTCCTCTTTTACCGAAGCTTCAATTTTATCGCCATGCTCTTTAAGAGATTTTTCAGTTTCATAAATTAATGAATCAGCTTGATTTTTTGCCTCAATCATTTCTTTGCGAGCTTTGTCGGCTTCGGCATTATCTTCAGCATCTTTCATCATTTTTTTGATTTCGGCTTCCGATAATCCACCCGAAGATTGAATACGAATTTGTTGCTCTTTATTAGTAGCTTTATCCTTAGCAGAAACCTTAACTACACCATTAGCATCAATATCGAACGAAACCTCAATTTGTGGCATTCCTCTAGGCGCTGGAGCTATTCCTTCTAGGTTAAATTCACCAAGCAATTTATTGTGCGAAGCGATGTCTCTTTCACCTTGGAAAACTTTAATAGTAACTGCAGTTTGGTTATCAGAAGCAGTTGAGAACACCTGACTCTTATTGGTTGGAATTGTGGTATTGCGATTAATCAAGCGGGTAAATACTCCGCCAGCAGTTTCAATACCAAGTGATAATGGAGTGACATCAAGAAGCAATACATCTTTAACATCGCCCTGTAAAACCGCGCCCTGAATGGCAGCACCAATTGCAACTACCTCATCTGGATTAACACTACGATTAGGTTCTTTACCAAATAATTTTTTGACTGTTTCAATGACTTTTGGCATTCTAGTCATACCACCAACTAAAATAACTTCGTCAATTTCGCTTGGATTTAATCCTGCGTCTTGCAAAGCATTTTCGCAAGGTTTGATGGTTTTTTGCACCAAATCATCAACCAATTGTTCGAGTTTTGCTCTTGATAATTTTAGGTTTAAATGTTTTGGACCAGAACTATCAGCGGTGATGTAAGGAAGATTAATTTCAGTTTCTAAAGTTGAAGATAATTCAATTTTGGCTTTTTCAGAAGCCTCTTTTAATCTTTGTAACGCCAATGGATCCTTTGACAAATCAACTCCATTATCTCTTTTAAATTCATCGCATAAGAATTTTAAAATTCTCATATCAAAATCTTCGCCACCTAAAAAAGTATCGCCATTAGTTGCCTTAACTTCAAAAACTCCATCACCAATCTCTAGAATCGAAACATCGAAAGTTCCGCCTCCTAAATCATAAACCACAATAGTTTGACCATTTTTCTTGTCAAAACCATAAGCTAAAGCTGCAGCAGTTGGCTCATTGATGATTCGAAGAACATCTAAACCAGCAATTTTACCAGCATCCTTAGTTGCTTGACGCTGTGAATCGTTAAAATAAGCTGGCACGGTAATAACCGCCTTTTCGACTTTTTCTCCTAAATAATTTTCTGCGGTTTCCTTCATTTTCATTAAAGTAAAAGCAGAAATTTGGCTTGGCGAGTATTTTTCATTTTTAACTTCAACCCAAGCATCGCCATTTGATGAACTCACAATTTTATATGGCACTAAACCTTTATCTTTTTCTGTTAATGGATCTTCATATCTTCTGCCAATTAATCTTTTAATACCAAAAACGGTATTTAAGGGATTGGTCACCGCTTGTCTTTTAGCAGGAGATCCGACCACCTTTTCACCACTAGCTAAAAAGCCAACTATTGATGGAGTTGTTCTGGCCCCTTCCGCATTTTCAATGACCTTAATATTGGTTGCCCCTTCCATTATGGCAACGCATGAATTTGTTGTTCCCAAATCAATTCCGATTACTTTTGACATATAAATTTTAATTTAAATTTTTGATGATATAAAATATTGCGATAATAAAAAATCATTTTAATATTTTATAAAGACTTCTTGACTACTAATCTAATTTTAATTAAAAGTTTTACAAGAGGTTAAGAAAAAAAATTTCAAATATGAATAAATTTAACAAAAAAACTATCAAAGGATTTTCATTAATAGAGCTTTCTGTAGTTATTGTCATTGTTATGGTTATGATTGCAGGACTATTGCAGTCAAGTCGAATAATTGGAAGTATGAGAATCAACACCGCACGAAATGTTACTCAAAGTTCAGCAATGCCTTGGGTAAACTATATCGTGTCTTGGCAAGATAGCACTGCCGAAGATGCATTTAAAGAAGAAGAAACTGATGATGGCGATAAAATTTCCCGCTGGAACGGAGCAGAAGTTAGGTATAGCGATAGAATCAATTTTATTCAAAATACCGCCGATAATCAACCAATGTACAAGGCTAATGGAATGTTTGGTTTGCCATCGGTTTTATTTGACGGAACTAATGATTTTTTTGAATCGGAAAGATCTGAGCAAGATGTTTTGACCTATCGTTCTGCATCTATTTTTGGCGCCTTTGAAGTAACTGATGTTAATTCTACAGACAAAAGAACCATATTTTTCAACCCCGCAGACACTTGCGGTATGGAACTAGAAATTTCACACAACTCTGATAATAAAAGTGGCAATCTTGCAGTCTCATCAAATGGCGGATGCGGTGGAACTCCAAATGCAACCAGTAGTCCCTTTGGTTTTTTTGTGAATAATGAAAAAGTAATTTTGTCAATCATTATTTACTCAACACCAACCGATCTTGGAAGCACTGCCAACATTAAATTTTTCAAAAATGGCTATTTACAAGATTCAAATCAAGTAGGCTCAAACAGCTATAATAGTGCCATCATCAACAGTTTAAAAAGCTATTCAGCCAATTATCACAAATTTTATTTGGGCTCAACCAAAGCCACCGAAAATTCAATTCCAAAAAATTTCTTTAAAGGCATAATTGGAGAATTAATTATTTTCAACCGCTCTGTTAATAATGATGATCGCAAAGAAATTGAAAGATATCTTGGTAGAAAATGGGGCGTTAAAGTCAATTACGGTTTATAATTTTATGTTACAACCCTTTCATTTGGCTATTTCAGTTCACGATTTAAACCTAACCAGAAAATTTTACGGTCAACTCCTTGGTTTTGAAGAAGGAAGAGCTAGCGAACATTGGATTGATTGGAATTTTTTTGGACATCAATTAGTAACTCATTTAGACCCACAAAAAAATACTAACAATATTATTAACAAAGTGGATGGTCATGGCGTTCCAGTTCCACATTTTGGGGTAGTTTTGGAGTGGGAACAATGGCATAATTTTGCAGAAAAACTCAAAAGTAATTCAATCAAATTTGTTATTGAACCCTATATCAGATTCAGAGGAAAAACTGGCGAACAAGCGACAATGTTTTTTTATGACTCAAGCAATAATGCCCTTGAATTTAAAGCCTTCAAGGACATTACCCAATTATTTGCAAAATAATTATTTTAGCGTTTTAATCTTTTAAAGCCGGCTTCCAAGTCATTTTTCAAATCCTCAACATCTTCAAGACCGATATTAATTCTAATAGTAGTTTTGCCCGAGAATTTATATTTTGTTGAGGTTCTAATATTGGTAGCATCAAAAGGTAAAATCAAAGATTCATAACCACCCCAAGAATAACCCATTGCATAAAAATGCAGTTTATCGAGCATTCTAGCCAATGATTCATTCGAATATTTTTTATCAAGCACTACCGAAAATAATCCCGCTGCCCCAGTAAAATCTCGTTTCCATAATTGATGATTTTCATCGTCAGGCAAAGCTGGATATAAAACCTTTTCAACTTCTGGGCGAGTTTGAAGCCATTTTGCCATTTCAAGCGCCGATTTAAAACAATGATCCATTCTTAATTTAGCAGTTCTTAATCCGCGTTGAACCATATAAGAAGAATTTGGCGATGCCGTTACTGCCATATATCGAAAGGCTTCATACATTACTCTAAAATGCTTTTCTTGGACTGTAATTGAGCCCATCATAATATCGGAGTGACCATTAATATATTTAGTTAAAGCCATTACCGAAACATCAACGCCATGATCAAATGGTTTAAAGTAAATTCCGCTTGCCCAAGAATTATCGAGTATAGTTGTAACATTATGTTTTTTGGCGACCTTACAAATTGCCGAAACATCTTGAATTTCAAAGGTCTGCGACCCCGGACTTTCCATAAAAATTACCTTGGTGTTTTTCTTAATAAGCTTGGCAATATCTGAGCCAATTTTTGGATCAAAATATGAGGTTTCGATGCCTAATTTTTTTAAAAATTTATCTGCAAAACCTCGGGTTGGAGAATAAACATTATCGACCAACAACATATGATCGCCACTTTTTAAAAAAGCAATAAGTGCAGTATTGATTGCAGCCGCTCCCGATGAAGTGACAAAAGTGTTATAACCCCCCTCAATTTCAGCAATCGCCTGCTCTAAAGCAAAATTGGTTTGAGTTCCGTATCTACCATATTTAAGTTCATAAGGTTGCACCAAATCGTTATTTGAATAGCCTCGTTCTGCATATAGCAAATCCTTAAAAGAAGGAAAAACAATTGTTGAGGTTTGATAGATTGGTGGATTTACCATCCAGCCCTGCTCTTTTGGATTTCTGCCTGCGTGAATTATGCGAGTTGAATCGTGAATTTTTTTGTCCATAAATTATCTATTTAAATTATCTGATGATATTAATGGTCCGAGTTTTTTTCCTGCAAGCAAATGTACATGAAAATGCTTTACAGTTTGGTGAGCATTGGAGCCATTATTTGTGATTAACCTAAAACCATCATTAACAATATTTAATTCTTTGGCGATTTGCGATATTTTTTTAAAAAAATCAACAACTATTTCAGCACTGGCCTTGTTAACAAAATCATTATAATCAATATATTCGCCCTTTGGCACCACCAAAACATGGACTGGACTAGCCCTTGAAATATCATTAAAAGCTAAAACATTATCATCTTCATAAATTTTTTGCGCAGGCAAATCACCACGAATAATTTTAGCAAAAATATTATTTTTATCGTAAGACATTTTTAAATTAATTTTATTTTAATTTGTAATTGCAGATTTTAGAATTAAAAATAAAATATGCAATTACAACAATTGAAATATAACTATAATTATTGCAAAACATAATCAAAAACAATTTAGAAAATATTTATTTACCATGAAAATTTCAGATATGAAAGGGCAGAAAAACCAAAAAAATGCCAGCAATAAAATCGATCCTTCGCCAGAAAATACAGAATCAGAGGGCGATATTAAAAACTCGGTCAACCAAAAAATATTTTACACCATTGCGCTTCGTGATGTTGCTATTTTTCCAAATACCACTTCAACCATATTAATTGGCAGATCAAAATCCATAAACACCGCATATGAAGCCTTCAAAAACAAGCTTCCAATTTTTGCAATTATGCAAAAAAATCCAAAAAGCGAGGTAAATTCTGGCGACGACCTCTATGAAATTGGCACTATTTGCAAAATTCACGAATATATCAAAACCCCCGATGGCACGGTAAAGGTAATTTTACAGGGGTTTTTTGGTGCAAAATTAAAGTCTTTCTGGTCAGAAGATGGTTCATATTTTAGCACTATTTCAATTGTCAAAAAAACTAAAGAATCCTCAACTGACAAAGATTTAATCGGCTTAATAAAATCATGTGCCGATAATTTTGGCAAATATGCTCAACATAATAAAAAAATTACTCCCGAAATTTTAAGCGAAATTCCTAAAATAAAAACCACCGAAGATGTGGTATATTTTATTGCCAATCATATCAATTCAACTAACTTACAAAAACAAGAAATTTTGCAAGAAAATAATGTCAAAAAGAAATTATTTAAATTGCTAAAAATTCTCAAAACGGAAATTGAAATATTTGAAGCCGAAGAAAGAATTAACAAAGCAATTCAAGATAAATTCACCAAACATCAAAAAGAAATATATTTCAATGAGCAACTTAAAAATATCAAAAAAGAATTAGGTCAAGATGAAGACCCAGAAATCAAAGAATTAAAAAATAAAATTGCCAAAATTAATGTTTCTAAAGAAGTTCGCAAAAAACTTGAATATGAACTTGGAAAATTACAAAAATCCAGTAGCTTTTCTGCTGAATCTGGTGTGGTTAGAAATTATTTGGAGTGGGTAGTATCACTTCCTTTTAGTGAACAAAGCGAGCCAATTACCAATCTTACCAAGGCACAAGAAATTCTTGATAAAAATCATTTCGGACTAAACAAAATTAAAGACCGTATTTTAGAATTTATCGCAGTTCAAATCAAAACCAAAGGAGCGAAAGGTCCAATTTTGTGTTTAGTTGGCGCACCCGGAGTTGGTAAAACTTCGCTTGCCAAATCAATTGCCGAAAGCCTAAACCGCAAATATGTTAAGGTTTCGCTTGGCGGAGTTAAAGATGAATCAGAAATTCGCGGTCATCGCAGAACCTATATTGGAGCAATGCCGGGGCGCATAATTCAATCAATGAAAAAAGCCGAAACCATCAACCCACTAATGCTTCTTGATGAAATTGATAAAATGTCGAATGATTACCGTGGCGACCCAGCTTCAGCGTTGCTTGAAGTGCTTGACCCCGAGCAAAATAAAAATTTTTCCGACCATTATTTGGAAATTGATTATGATTTATCCAAAGTAATTTTTGTGGCAACCGCAAATTCAGTGAGCTCAATTCCAATACCTCTCCGCGACCGCATGGAAATTATTAATGTCTCTGGTTATACCGAAAATGAAAAATTAGAAATTGCCAAACAACATATTGTTCCAAAATTGTTAAAAGAAAATGGACTGGATAATAAAGAATTTACAGTAAGTCCTGATGCCATTTTAACCTTAATTCGTCGCTATACATTTGAAGCGGGAGTCAGAAATTTAAACCGCGAAATTGAAAATTTAGTGCGCAAATCGGTTCGCCAAATCATCTCCAAAAAACAAAATAAAATCAACATCACTATCGATAATTTGAAAGAATTTGCCGGTCCTGAAAAAAAGGATTTTGGAAAGGTACGAAGCAAAGATATGATTGGAGTGGCAACTGGCTTGGCCTACACACCTTATGGCGGAGATTTGCTCGAAATAGAAGTTTTAAAATTCGAAGGTAATGGCAAAATTCAAATCACAGGTCGCCTCGGCGATGTCATGAAAGAATCAGCTAAGGCTTCGCTTAGCTATGTTAGATCAATTGCTAAGGATTTAAAAATTGATGCCAAAAAATTTAATAAATTTGATTTTCACATTCATGTCCCAGAAGGGGCAACCCCAAAAGACGGACCTTCGGCCGGAGTTGCTTTATCGGTGTGTTTAGCATCAATTTTAAGTGAGAAAAAAATCGACCGCTTCATCGCTATGACAGGAGAAATTACCTTAAGTGGTAAGGTTCTTGAAATCGGCGGACTTAAAGAAAAATTATTATCGGCACTTCGTGGTGGCATCAAGAAAGTGCTAATCCCGAAAGCCAATATCAAAGATCTCGAGGAAATGCCAAAAGAGGTTCTCGATAATTTGAAAATTATTCCAATCACCACAATAAATGAAGCTCTCAAAGAATGTCTATTAAATAAATAATTTGCAAAATGAATAAAGATAACAATAAAAATTTACTTCTAGCCACCACCCTATCAGTAATCATAATGATTAGCTGGGCTTGGTTTTACGAAAAACCGCGCATGGAAAAAATTTCAATGCAAAATAATTTGCAAGAAAAACCATCTACAACCCAGTCAGAAAGCGATACCAAGACCAATTCAACCACAAATTCTTCAGCCAATTTAAATAAAATATCCGAAGAAGAAAAAACTCCAATTTCTTTAAAAACTCGCCAAGAAATTATTGAAAACGAAAATAATGAGCGCATCAAAATTTCTAGCAACTCCCTGCACGGCTCCATCAATTTAAAGGGTGCACGCTTCGATGATTTAACTTTGGCAAAATATTTTGTCAAGATTGATAAAAAAGAAGAGGTGGTTTTATTCTCGCCAGCTCAATCCAAAGATAGATATTTCGTTGATTTTGGCTTTGCCAGCTCAAATTTAAATCTTGAATTGCCAAAAAATGATACCCTATGGCAAGCCGATTCAAATGCACTAACTCCAGAAAATCCAGTAACACTATCTTGGACAAATTCTCAAAATATCGAATTTAAAATCAAAATTTCACTTGACGAAAACTACCTATTTACCATTGTTCAATCGGTAAAAAACAATTCTGCACAAGCTATTTCTATTGCAAATTATGGCCGTATCAATCGTTCAATTTTAAATTTAAACAAATCGGCTTACATTTTGCACGAAGGCTTGATTGGTGCTTTTAATGGCATTTTAAACGAGACCACCTATGAAAAAATTCTTGAAGAAAATAATTTAAAATTTACTGATAATGGTGGTTCTGGTTCATGGCTCGGCATTACAGACAAATACTGGCTTAGCTCGATTATTCCAGATAAAAAAATTTCCTTTGAGGCAAATTTTTCTCATCAATTAAAAAATCAAAATCATTTATATAATGTTGATTTTATAGGACAAGAACTTGCAATCAATCAAGGTGAAGAAATTTCCATTGAACAACATCTTTTTGCTGGCGCCAAAAAAGTAAAAATTTTAGATTCATATAACAAGGAATTGAATTTAAAATTATTTGATAGAGCCATTGATTTTGGTTGGTTTTATTTTTTAACCAAACCATTTTTCTTTGTTATTGAATTTTTGTATAAAATATTTGGCAATTTCGGTTTAGCAATTCTTGGAATGACCGTTATTGTAAAATTAGCTTTATTTCCAATGGCAAATAAATCCTATGAAGCGATTGCTAAAATGAAAAAATTGCAACCTCAAATGCAAAAAATTCGCGAAAAATTTAAAGATGATAAAATGGCTTTAAATAGAGAAATGATGGAACTTTATAAAAAAGAAAAAATCAATCCTGCCAGCGGTTGCTTACCAATCATCATTCAAATTCCAGTATTTTTTGCTCTTTACAAAGTATTTTATGTTACTCTTGATATGCGTCATGCCGAGTTTTTTGGCTGGATTCGCGACCTTTCGGCCCCAGACCCAACTACAATTTTAAATTTGTTTGGTCTACTTCCGTTTGAAGTTTCAACCACTTTTACCCTTGGAATTTGGCCAATTTTAATGGGAGCAACCATGATCATACAACAACGCTTAAGCCCCCCTCCAGCCGACCCAACTCAAGCTAAAGTTTTAAAATATATGCCTTATGGCTTAACTATTGTTTTAGCCACATTCCCAGCTGGATTGGTGATTTATTGGACATGGAGCAACGCTTTGTCGATTGTGCAACAAATTTACATCAACAAAAAATTTAAAAAATAATATTGATTTTATTTTTTTATAGACTCTAATAGAATTTATAAAAAATAAATTCAATATGCTAAATCCATATAATCCTCTTCGGGTAATTGAGCCATTGGATCAAAATTCCACCGATATACGAAAATATCTTGCGCAAAATTCCCTTCATCTTGAGGCAATGAAAAATTTTATTCCAACAAATATTGATGATAATTTCTTCAATTACACTAGAGAGTCTTTTGAATTTTTTAAAAAATTAGAATCAATTCACTTAAAACCAAAACAACCAAATCGAGAAGTAACAAATAAAAAAAAATCGATTTTTGGTATTTTCATAGAAAAAGCCCTATCGCAAATTAATATTAAGGATTTTTTTTCTACATATAAAAAACATTTCGCAGGCTCAGAACCATCAATTAACCTTAATTTAAATTTACTTGAAAGAATTGAATTTTTAAATGAATTGACCAAAAAAGGTCTAAAGACCGAAAATTTATTCCTTCTTATTGCCGACGAAACCTCGGCTTCAAAAACTCTTGATTTTTTGGCAAATAAATATGCAGAAATCCAAAAATTACCTTTCGATATAAATGAGATTGCAAAATTACTAGCCACCGCAAAAAATAGAGAGGATATTGATGAAAGATTTGACTATCTAAACAAAAATTTAGAAAAAATTAAACTGGCTTTGCGATTCCCAAAAGATGATAATCCAATTCCAAGCATCATCGCCAACTCCACCTCCCCTTTATTTGCGAATATTGATTGCATTGAAAAAATTCAAGAGAAACTACAAGATAGTGAGTCCGAATCAATTCCTACTTTAAAATTTAGCGTAATTGCTTTTGGTATTTTATCATCCAGAGAATTTGACAATGTTGATATCTTAACACAAAAAATTGATTTAATTATTAGACATAAAGAGGCAATTAAGATTATTTGCAAACACAGCCAAGGACCGAATTTAAGCGTTTTAGATGTCGCCAATTTTATTTATGGATTTGATAGTGAAGAGGTCGATAAAACTCTAAGTGATTTTTATCAAGCTTTTGAAAATAAAACTTTTTTTCGTAATAAAGCGTGTTTAGTTTTTAATAATAAAAGGTTAAAATTATCAGCTCAAGATGTAAAAAATTTATTAGATGCCAGAATTGACCAATCTATATCAAATGCCGAAACTATTTTTAAGGATTTTGGCGGAGATTTTTTAACCAACCCCACCCTGCAATCCCATCAAGAAGTTATATTACCGATATCCAGAGATTCTTTACAAAAAAAAGCACTTGCTAACCAAGAAATCATTGAATATACCGAAGAAAGACCAACAAAATCACCAAAAAAAACTCACTCCTTAGCGACCGAACAAATGATAGAATCGCAAAATCAGCATGGGCTATAAAATTATTTTAAAAACATAGAACATTAAAAATATTTTTTTAATAAAATGTATCAAACCTATAATTATTTTATATTTTATTTGAAATATTTTTTTTTGTTGTATTTAAATATAAGTTTTATTTTTTATTTATTATTATAACATTTCAATTTTAGATTTGAGATGAAATTGGTTATTTTATATTTAATATGCGATATTTCAATCCTTTTAGGGCAAGATTTAATCCTTCAACAATACAAGTTCCAGCAAATATACAAGCTAGTTTTCAGCAATTCTATAACACAGAAATTATACCTATTTATGATTCAAAAACAAAAAATCCAAATTATCAACAAACCGAATATGCCAATAGTTTTTTTCACAATTTAATTGCCCAAGATTCGAATCCACATAATCAAGAATTTGTCAGACAACTCCAAAATTTTGTCACCGATGAAAATTCT
>JBMSPZ010000011.1:0-15199 GCA_049423025.1 Rickettsiales bacterium | reverse complement strand
AATTGGCCCAATCTTGTCGCTTAATCCCCATTTTACCACCATATTTCTAGCCATATTTGTTGCCTGCTCAATATCCGACATAGCACCTGTAGTTACTTTTTCATAGCCAAAAATAATTTCTTCAGCCACCCTACCACCCATGGCAACAACCAAATCATCATGTAATTTTGCTCGAGAAATTGAAAAACGGTCATTTTCAGGAAGTCTCATTACCAAGCCAAGCGCTCTCCCTCTTGGAATGATTGTGGCTTTATGTATAGGGTCAGAATTATCGCAATTTAAGGCAGTAATAGCATGACCAGCCTCATGATAAGCGGTTAATTCTTTTTCAGATTTCTGCATTACCATTGACCTTCTTTCACTTCCCATCATAATTTTGTCTTTGGCATCTTCGAGATTTTTCATGGTAACCATGATTTGATTATTGCGAGCTGCCATTAATGCGCCCTCATTAACTAAATTAGCCAAGTCAGCGCCTGCAAATCCTGGAGTGCCTCTGGCAATAATTTTTGGGTCAATATCACTCGCCATTTTAATTTTTTTAAGATGGACATTTAAAATTTGCTCTCTTCCAAGAATATCTGGATTTGGAACGGTAATTTGGCGATCAAATCTTCCGGGACGAAGTAAGGCTCTATCCAAAACATCTGGACGATTTGTTGCGGCAATTACCACCACGCCTTCATTATCAGAAAATCCGTCCATCTCAACTAGCATTTGATTTAAAGTTTGCTCTCTTTCATCATTGCCACCACCAACCCCAGAACCACGATGTCTACCAACTGCATCAATTTCGTCGATAAAGACAATACATGGAGCCGATTTTTTTGCCTGCTCAAACATATCGCGAACCCTGCTAGCACCAACACCAACAAACATTTCCACAAAATCCGAACCAGAAATTGAAAAAAATGGCACACCCGCTTCTCCAGCAATTGCTCTTGCTAGCAAGGTTTTACCCGTTCCTGGTGAGCCAATCAATAAGCATCCTCTTGGAATTTTTGCACCTACATCGGTATATTTTTTTGGATTTTTCAAGAAATCAACAATTTCGGTAAGCTCTTGTTTTGCCTCATCAATTCCTGCAACATCAACAAAGGTTATTTTATTTTTGTTTTCTTGCAATAATTTGGCTCTGGATTTGCCAAAACCAAAGGCACCACCAGCCCCACCCTTGCCTGAAGCCGATTTGGCAAAATATAGCCATAAGCCAATCATAATAATAAATGGAAGCCACCCCAAAAGACCAGCAAATATTTTCTCAGATTTGCTTACAAGAGGTAATGAATTAATTGTGACATTTTTTTCTTGGAGCTTTTCAATTAGATTTGGATATTGTGGAAGATGCACAAAAAATCTGGAGCTATCCTTGCCAATACCTTCAAGCTCATTGCCCTTGATGTCAACCTGCACAACCTCACCATCATTTACTTTGCGCATGAAGTCAGAAAAATTAATCTTATTGCCAGTCAAACCATCCGATGATGCAAGAATGTTTGACAAGGACACAACTACAATAAAAATTAAAATCCAGCTAATAAAATTTTTGTTCATATTTATAAAATTTTTTTTGTGAAGATTTTAATTTTTTATAAAAAAAACTGCAAGAAAGATTTTGTGGCTGTGGCATTTTTCTTAAATATAGAAATTATATAGTTTTTGAGAATTTTATTTAAGTTTAATATTAAATTTTTTTGCTAAATAATTTTCGATTTCCTTTTTTTGTAATGTAGTTATTGACCCATTAATCACGATAAATTCTGAAATATTAACTTCTGATTTTACATCGCTAATAAAGCTATGGCGGCCAAGTTTTATTGGAAAAAAATTTATATCACCAAGAGTGTCATTTTTATCATATAAAACTTTTTGACCATCTACTTCAAAAGAAAATTTACCACCATATGTTCTTTGCAAAGAAAATATGTAAGCCTTTGGTTTTAAAGAATAATATATGTCTGTTTCAATTTGACTAGCCCCAAGATTGTCGGTAACTATACTATTCACATTACCAAGAGCATCGATTTTCATTGTAAGTTTTGGATTACAATTATTGACTGCTAAATTTAAATCCGAAGTCGCTACA
This sequence comes from Rickettsiales bacterium, assembly GCA_049423025.1. Classification (GTDB taxonomy): domain Bacteria; phylum Pseudomonadota; class Alphaproteobacteria; order Rickettsiales; family UBA1997; genus CAILUF01. The sequence continues at coordinate 13,113 of JBMSPZ010000011.1, read as the reverse complement.
TTATCGGCTTTTAAGCAAACATTATCAAAGATTACTGCGCTCTTTGAAAATTCATCAATTTCTGCAACTAAATAAATATAAAAATCATCATTTCCAACAACTTTATTGTTTAAATCATTTACTAAAAATTGCGAAATACTTCCGCTATTAACAAAATTTAAAGTCGGCAAACCATTAATTCCATATTTCTTATATTTTGGACCTGAAACATTTATTACAGAATTTGGCTCATAATTAAAGCTATTTGGATTGGTGTTTTGCGGAGCAAAAAAATTAACAGAATTTTCAACCTGAACCTTTATATTATTCCATTTACTTATGGCTTTGTCATCAGCATTTTCATTTGCAACAAAACTCTCATCAAGAGTGGTTTCAAACCAAAATACCTGATTTTTTAATCTTGCAACTATTGAGTTTGTGGTTAGGGTTTTAGCGGATACTAACTTAGATTCCAAATACAAATAATAGCCCTGATAAACTGCTACAAAAAAAATTCCTACAAATAAAATTATAAGAGAAAATTCAATAAGCGAAGTTCCTGTTTTTTTGGCAAAGTTTTTTCTCATTAAAATTTATATAAATAATTTATATTGCCTCCAAAGACTCCGCCACTAAAGCCATCTTCTCGGATTAAGGCCCTACTTACATCAACCGTCAAATTGTCAGTAAATTTATATCCAATTGAAAATTGAAGCTGTCTATCATTGGAAGATTTTTTTAATTTGGCAATATTTGTGTAAGGCCTTTTGATATTTCGAATGATTAAGGAAGTACTTGCTGTCCAGCTTGAATATTTTCCAATCATAGCGAAAGTATAATAATTTCCGACTCTCTTATTTTCGCCACCAAAATTCTGAATTCTAACCAATTCAGCGAATGGAATTAATGAGGTAAGGCTACTAACCTTATGCAAATATTCAGTGCCAACTACATATCCAGTTTCGCGTTTTCTACCAGCTTGATCCACCCCTAAGCTTCGATAACCCAAATTGTAAAACCAATTTTCTACCCCCGCAAAATCTTCACCCTCATATTGCAAAGAGTAAGATGATAAGCTACCGGTATTGCCAGCTAAGCCATTATTTCGTACCTCTTTTTTTCTATCATTAATGGCGCTACGACTAAGGTCAGTGGCATCACTAAAAAAGGTACTAAATGACAATTGTCCGCCCTCGAGCAAAGCAGTGATACTTCCGCCGATTTTTTCACGCAGATTGTAATCTTCGGTGATTTGCGAGGCAAAAACTCCGATTCTTTTGGATTTTCGATGAGCCGAACCAAAGGTTGGGTCAAATTTACCTAGGGTAAATTTCATATCCTCATTTTCATAAAATAATTTTAATTCTTCAATCAATAATCCAGTATCAGAAATATTGAAGCCACGCTGAGAATTAAAAAAGGTTCGATATCTTTCGGGATTGTTTTTGTCACGGGTAGTTAAAGTGGCATTATCTTGAATACGCCACTGAGTTTTGAGCGACCAATTTTGGTCGAAATGTAGACCAATATTTGGTTCAATGTAAACAAAACCGTTAGTTCCCTTGACATCTTTTCTTTGGTTCGAACTCATAATATGATCGGCCTGAAATTGATAAAGAATACTGCCCGATACTTTTGGACCTGCATAAGGTGCCTCCTCTTCTTTTTGCTCTGGCGAAGCCGGTTCTTGAGCAAAAACATTATTCACTATAAAAGCTGAAAAAAAAGTTGTTAAAAATATTAATAAAAATTTGAAATTACGAAACATAAATTATTTTTTTAAAATTATGGTGACATTGGTGCCAAAGTTTTCTTTGCTATCAATTATTAATTTTCCAGATAATAAATCAATGAAATGTTTAGTTAAATAAATTCCAATTCCAGTTCCAGCTACAGATAGAGAATTCGTGGCTCGGTAAAATTTTTTACCAACATTTTGTAAATCTTTTTGCGGAATGCCAATGCCGTAATCAATAATACGAATAGCAATGCAATCATCCATGGTTTTGCCAATTATTTTTATTTCGGAGTTGATATTTGAATATTTAATAGCATTAGAAATTAGATTAGTAAAAATATGATCAAGCAATTTGATGTCGCTAAAATAATTTTCTGGTAAATCATTAATTTTATGCAAAATTTCGATATTTTTTTGCAATGCAAGATTGGTGTTTTTATCGATAATCTCGGTAAGAAGTTGATGCAAATTAAGAGGCTGAATATCGACATTTATTGCTTTTGAGCCATTTTCCATTTTTGCCAAATGCAAGGTGCTATTTATTAGTCCATTCATTCGCAAAATACCAGTTTTAATCTTGTTCAAATAATTAAAAACCGATTCATCTTGGCAGTTGATATTTTTCAATTTTCTAGCGATTAATTCACGATTGCCATCGATAATTTGAAGCGGAGTTTTAAATTCATGCGAAACCAAAGCCACAAATTCATTTTGCATTTTACGCATTTCTTTTTCTTGCTTGAGAGACGCCTTAAGCAACATAGTTTTTTCCATAAGGGAGTGATTGGCAATCATCACTTTTTGAATAGATGATGAGCGGTCAAGAGCTATTGAAAATTGCTCGGCGACGATTTCGATTAAATCAATTTCATCTTGATTCCACACTCTTTTTTCACTTTGATGTAAATAAATACCGCCATTAACTACCCCTCCGAAATTCGTGGTAATAGCGATTTGTGAGGCTATGGCATATTGACTGCAAATATTTTTTATCTCTTCAAAATTATGATCATTTAAAACATCTGGCACAATTGAAATTGAAGAATTTTTTTTGTTCGAACCAAATTTTTTGTAAAAATTATTTTGAAAATTGATATATTTTTTGATATTTTCAATATTATTTAAGGCAATATCAATATTATCTTGAGGCAACATTTTGGCAGAAAAATCATTGCAATATTCTATCACAAAATCGGTTTTTCCTTTTTTAAAATCATGAATTATACAACGATCGCATTTTAGATGTTCACACAAAATTTTGGCGATGGTTTGAGCAAGAGAGTTAATTTTTACATCAGAAATAATTAAATTTGCGATTTCTCGAAGCATTCTTTCACTGCGAAGTGTTCTTTCTAAAACCCTCAATAATGCTATGTTGGCGCTACTTTTAATAGTTTTTGACTGATTATTATTTTCTGAATTTTCAATTTTTAAAAAACTAAAAATAGCATAGTTTGAAATATCATTTTTATCATTTTTAAGCGCCGAAAAATGAATATGCAATTTGCTATTTTGATTTTTAAAGTGCCAATTAAAATTTGACAAAACCACTGAACAATCTTGATGGTCGCGAACCGCTTTTAAGAGTCTTCCATATTCAATCTGGTCTTGCGAAAAATTATCTAAATCAAGTTGGCTAAATAAAAAATCATAATTTTGTCCAATAACTTCATTTTCACTAAGCATAAAGCTATCATAAAATGCTTTATTAGCATAAATTATCGAATTATAATTAGGAATTTTTGAGTGATTTTTACACAAAATTGTGGGTTCAATTTTATTTTCGACCAGAGTTTTCAGCTCTTTGAATCGATCATGAGTTTGGTTGTTAAAAAAATCTTGCAATTGATCGGGTTTAATTTGTTCATTCATTACGATAAATTTAATAATGTTGGTTATTTTTTGATTGTAAAAAACAAAAAATAAAATGACAAATTAATTCTTTAAATTTGTAATAATAGTTTTAAAATAAAATAAATTCTAACTTATTTTTTACTTATGAAATATCATCTAACCTCAAGAATTCTTCACTGGCTTATGGCTTTTTTAATAATTGCCAATTTGGCGATTGGTTTTTACATGAAAGATTTTATCGCCAATGATGCGCAAAATCGTTTCGAAATATATGATTTTCATAAATCAATCGGAGTTTTAGTTATAATTTTATTAGTTTTTAGAATTATTAATCGCCACATCCACAAGGCTCCAGCCTTGCCTGAAAGTTTTAAAAAACTCGATGTAAATTTAGCAAAAATTGGTCATATTTCATTGTATATTTTGATGTTAGTTGTTCCGGCATCTGGCTATTTAATGTCAAGCTTTGCTGGGTACCCAGTCAAGTTTTTTGGAATTGAATTGCCTGCTTTTTTAGACACCAATTTTACCTTTGCAAAAATTTGTTCTGAAACTCACGAAATTAGCGCAATTGTCTTAATCGCCTTGATTGCAATTCATATTTTAGCCATTTTTAAACATCGTTTTATGGATAAGGCTAAAATTAATATTTTAAAAAGGATGATTTAATGCTTAAATATCGAATTATCCCATGCCTCGATGTCAAAGATGGCAGAGTTGTTAAAGGTGTAAATTTTGAAAATCTGGTTGATAGTGGCGACGCCATTTCACAAAGCCAATATTATTACGAACAAGGTGCTGATGAATTATGCTTTCTTGATATCACCGCTTCCAAAGAAAATCGGTCGACCACTTTTGAAATGGTCAAAAAATTGGCGACCAAATGCTTTATTCCTCTTACTGTTGGCGGTGGTATTAGCAAAATTGAGGATTTTTCAATTTTATTAAATTGCGGTGCCGATAAAATTTCTATTAATTCAAGCGCCATAAAAAACCCAAAACTAATTAGTGAGGCTTCAAATAAATTCGGCTCCCAAGCAGTTGTAGTTGCCATTGATGCCAAAAAAAATTCAAGTGGACTTTACGAAATTTTCACTCATGGTGGCTCAAAGTCGACAGGAATCAATGCTTTGCAGTGGGCAATTCAAGCAGAAAAATTAGGTGCTGGCGAAATTTTACTTACCTCAATGGACAAGGACGGCACCAAATCTGGCTATGATTTAGAATTGATAAAATTAATCACCTCGCAAGTAAAAATCCCATTAATTGCTTCGGGTGGAGTTGGCAGTTTAGAACATTTAGCTCAAGGGCTTCAAGCCGGCGCTTCAGCGGTTCTGGCGGCTTCGATTTTTCACTTCAAGCAACATTCAATTCGTGATGCCAAAGAGTTTTTACAAAAACAAAACTTAGCAGTAAGAGTCTAATTTTTTAATAATTATAAATAATCCTTAGCTCTTTCGACTATAAAAATAATTTTTTAATCGAACAATTAAAGTTTTATAAAAAAATTTTAAATTGAATATTTTTTTAAATTAAGTTAAAATTTTTGTGCAATCTAACACTGATAATAAAAAATTACCATATTATTAAGTTAAAACTACAAAAACTCAAAGCATAATATTAATTTAAAAATTTTATGACAGAATTATTTACACCAAGCAATGCATCCTTTAAAGACATCATCGGCAATGGCAAGAAATATAAAATCCCGCCCTATCAAAGGGATTATTCATGGTCAGAAGAAAATTGGGAAGATTTGTGGAATGATTTTTTATCGGTTGAAAAAACTGGCAATCCTCATTACACAGGCTCAATAGTTTTAAATAAAATTGATAAGGATGGAGATGAATATGAAGTAATTGACGGTCAACAAAGACTCACTACTCTTACAATATATGCGGTGTCAACAATATCAATATTGAAAGAATTGATTAGCAAAAACATTGATGTTTCCGAAAATAATGTTAGAATAAATTTAATTGGAAGCGGATATATTGGCATTCAGGACATGACATCGCTTCTTTATACAAGCAAATTGACACTCAATAAAAACAATGATACCTTTTTTCAAGACTACATTTTAAGAATAAGAAATCCGATTTCATATAATAAATTAAAAGATTCTGAAAAATCTTTATATGATTGTTATAATTATTTTAAAAATCAAATATCGCTTAAATTTAAGGAAGATGGCGAGAAAATGACAAATTTTTTAGATAATATTGTTGGTAAAAAAATGTTTTTTATTCGAATTGTGGTTGATGAAGACACCAATGCTTTTACCATCTTTGAAACTTTAAATGCTCGAGGAGTTGATTTAACAACGACAGATTTAATAAAAAATTATTTATTTATAGTTTGCTCCAAATTACCTGAATCACAAATGGAGGTAATTGAAGATAAGTGGAATCTTTTGGTGCATCAAATTGGTCTTAAAGAATTTCCGATATTTCTTCGCTATTATTTAAATTCTAAACAAGAATTGGTTAGAAAAGATCGGCTTTTTAAATCAATAAAATCTGATATAAAAAATACTCAAGATGTAATAGAATTATTAGATAAATTAACAGAAAAAGAGGTTTTATATAATGCCCTCAAAGACCCAAATGATGAATTGTGGAATGATTATGATAACAAAACTGTAATTGTAAATTCATTGAAGGAATTAAAGCTTTTTGGTTCAACTCAGCAAATTCCATTATTATTTGCAATTCACGACAAATTAAAAGATTTATTTCCGATAATATTACGCGATTTAGCTAGTCTAGTTTTTCGCTATAACACTATATGCAAAAAAAACCCAAATGAAATGGAGACTGTTTATAATAATATTGCCCAGAAAATTTATAAATCTGAAATAACTGAAAAAAATCAAATTTATCAAAACCTAGAAAAAATATATGTTAACGACAAAGATTTCAAACAATCCTTCTCAGGGCGGGAAATATCTTCAAGCGGTAATAACAAAAGATTAATTAAATATATTTTGACCAAAATTGAAAATCAGGAAAGCGGATCCGATAATTCATGGGACGACTCAAGTTCAACAATAGAGCATATATTACCTCAAAAACCTGATGATCAATGGGAGAACAACTTTAATAACAATTCTAGTAAATATATATTTAGAATTGGAAATTACACTCTACTTGAAACCAAATTAAACAAAAAATGTGGCAATAATAATTACGAAATAAAGAAAAAAAGTTATATGGAAAGCAAATATTTAATAACAAAAAAATATTGCTTAAAAGATGATTGGGATTCGGGAACTATCAATGAATATCAAGAAAAGCTAGCAAAAATTGCCAGCTCAGTTTGGAAAATCAGTTTTTAAGAACATATAAAGCTTGTACCAATTCAAAAAAGTTAAAAATTTTTAAGGTGCTTGAAAAAAATTAGGCTTTTATAAATATAATTTGTATTATTTTATTTTCTCATAATATTACAATAAAGATAAATATTTAATTTTTTTTATTTTTTAATTAGATTTAAAAATATTTTATTTAGAAATAAATATTAATTATTTGTTTTAATCTTATTTATTTTCTTTATGCCTCAAAAACAAGCTCCTATAAATCAATTTTCTAAAGATTTAATTGACAAAATAGAAGATGAAATCTATTTGGAAGATGTATCCAATATTGAAGTTCCTAAAAGCGATAAACCAACTGAAGCCGAAAAGTTTATGGGGTCAATTTCACCAGATTTGAAAGAGCAACAAATATCAAAACTTCCAAGTGCTGTTCATCTTTTAAGAAGGCACTCGATTGATAGTGGTATTCCAATTAGTGACGATAATAAAATAACCTCAGGAGAATTTGATACAAATTTTCCGCAAAGTTCAGCAATTAATAATTTAGGTCCAACAATTCTAAGAAGTTTACCAGCTCACCAACCCGATAGCGAAGCTTTACGTCTAGCTATAGATAAAGCCAAAGATAGATTAAGGGCTTCTAGGTCACTTCCTGAATCGGGTTTTAATGATTTGCTAGAAAAAGATAGTACTTATATTAGTTCGCCAAAAAGAGAAGATGAAATTAAAAAAATTAGTAATTTAAGCGACAAATTCCTTGAAGAAAATGAAGATGTTGCAAGAAGATTAAAGCTAACATCGCTTCAATCAGTCTCGCCAATTCCATCATCTCCACAACTTTCTCCAGAAGAATTTCGTCCAAACTATTTAAATGACAGCTCTTATTTACTAATGCTAAGAAGCGCAGAATTAGCAAGTCTGTCAATGGAATTTCAGAGCCAAGAAGATGAGGCAAACACCAATGCTAGTTCTCCTGAAAGACTCCCCTCTAGAGAATATTTTAGTGTTTATGAGTCGTTAAGCAACAAATTAATAGCAAATTATAGTTGGTCAACAATTTCAGAACCCGCAAGATCATCGAGCCCAATTTCAATCGATTTGGATAAAAAACCAAGGGCACTTTCTGCTCCACCCAGTTCAGCGCCATCTTTAAGTGAAGAAGCAAAGCTTGGACAAGAAATTGTAAAAGTAGGAAAATCTTTTAGTTTAGCTCGACAATAATCAACAATTATTTCTTGGATTTTTTACCCTTGCCAAATCCACCAGACTTGCCCCTTGGTCTTGCAGGCGATGAAGCCTTTTTTTCTTGAACCTTGGCAATTACATCAACTGCACGATTAAGACCAATTTCCATGATGTCGTCATCCTTAACTGATGAGAATTTTTTGTCATGCAATAAATATGGACCAAATGGACCAATATTAGCGATAATTTTTTGCCCGGTTTCAGGGTGAATGCCTATTTCACGAGGAAGTTCGAGCAATTTAACCGCATAATTTAAATCGATATTTTCTAAGTTAACATTTTTAGGAATCGAAATTCTTTTAGGTTTTTTAACTTTTGCTTTGGTGTCTTTTTTAGTGGATTTTTTAGTAGTTTTTTTTGCCTTTGGGTCTTTAGCTTCTGGCTCCTCTTCTTTCTCATCCTTAAGCACTTCTTCGCTTCCACTTAGCTCTAAATACGGACCATAAGGACCAATTTTTACTAAAATATCGAACCCAGTTTTCGGGTCTTTGCCTAAATTTTTTGGCTCAAATTGTGGCTTTAACTCACCATTTTCGCTAACCTGACCTTCTTCGCCAAAAATTTGCATAGTATGTTTACATTCTGGGTAATTTGAACAACCAATAAATGATCCAAATTTACCAAGTCTAAGCCCCAAAGTTCCTGTTTTACAGGTTGGGCAGGTATTTTTTAGTTTTCCTTCCTCATCTCTTCCAAAGATATGTTCACCAAATTTTTGATTCAAAACCTCTAGCACTTCAGAAAATGGCTTTTCCATAACTTCGGATATATTGCCATTAAAATCTTTCCAAAATTTTTTCAAAAATAATTTCCAATCCAGCTCGCCGTTAGAAATTATATCAAGCTCATCTTCAAGACCTGCCGTATAATCAAACTCGACATATTTTATAAAAAATTCCTTCAAAAAGGTAACCACAATTCTTCCCCTCTCTTCAGGGAAAAATCTTTTTTTATCAATTACCACATAACCACGATCTTGCAAAACCGAAATGATAGTAGCATAGGTTGATGGTCTGCCAATTCCAAGCTCTTCCATTTTTTTTACCAAACTAGCTTCTGAATATCTGGGCGGAGGCTCAGTAAAATGCTGATATGGATTGACTTCAATTAATTTAACTTTTTCGCCAGCCTTTAATTCTGGAAGAATTACTTTATCTTCATCATCATTATCGGCATTGTCATCAAAATCTTCGCGATAAATTTTATAAAAACCATCGAATTTGATGGTGGTTCCTATTGCTTTGCATTTTGCAAATTGAGGTATTGTTTGAATTTCGGCAACAACCTGATCGAAAATTACATCGGCCATTTGCGAAGCAATCGCCCTTTTCCAAATTAAGCTATATAAAGCGAATTGATCGCTATCTAGATAATGACGAATCATTTCTGGATCATGATGGAAATCGGCAGGACGAATGGCTTCGTGAGCTTCTTGTGCATTTTTTACTTTGCTTTTAAAAACATTTGGTTGAGTTGGCAAATATTTTTCGCCGTAATTTTTTTTGATTAAATTGCGGATAGAGGTTATAGCTTCTGGAGTTATAGAAATTGAGTCAGTTCGCATATAAGTAATTAAGCCTTGCGATGTGCCATTAATTTCAACTCCTTCATATAACTTTTGGGCAATCATCATGGTTTTACTAGCCGAAAAACCTAGCTTGCGAGCTGATTCCTGCTGAAGCGAAGAAGTGGTAAAAGGCGGATAAGATCTTCTTTTGGTTTCCTTTTTAGTGACGCTTAAAACTTCATATTCTTTATTTTGCAACTTTAATTTCAAATCAACTGCCTGCTCTTGATTTACAATAGAAAATTTTTCTAATTTTTTTTGATTAACTTCAAATAAACTTGCAACAAAGTTAGCATTTTCATGAGTTTTAAGTCCGATTTTTATATCCCAATATTCTTGTGAAATAAATTTTTCAATTTCCTCTTCGCGGTCGCAAATCAAGCGCAAAGCCACTGATTGCACCCTGCCCGCCGATTTACTTCCAGGTAATTTTCGCCATAAAACTGGCGATAAGGTGAAACCAACCAAATAATCAAGAGCCCTTCTGGCTTGTTGAGCATTAACCAAATCCATATCGATTTGACGGGGTTTTTGAATGGCTTCAAGCACTGAATTTTTGGTGATAGCGTTAAAAACTACTCTTTCGATTTTTGTTGCCGACTTGATGGCTTTTTTTGATTTCAAAACTTCTAGAATATGCCAAGCGATTGACTCTCCTTCTCGATCCGGATCGGGTGCTAAAATAATTTTTTCAACATTTTTGGCGGTATCAACAATATTTTTAATATGATTTTTGGATTTTAAAGAATCTTGGTAATTCATTTTAAAATCATTATTTGGCTCAACCGAACCATCTTTGCTTGGAAGGTCACGAATATGACCATAAGAAGCCAAAACTTGATAATCTTTGCCAAGATATTTGCCAATAGTTTTAGCTTTTGCTGGAGATTCTACGATTAATAAATTTTTCATTTAATTATACATTTCGTCTAACGATACGCCCCTTGGAAAGGTCGTAGGTAGTCATTTCTACCTCAACCTTATCGCCTTTTAGAATTCGAATTTTATTTTTTCGAATCTTGCCAGAAGCATGAGCAATAATAACATGTCCATTTTCAAGTTCGACCTTGAAAATAGTATTTGGTAATACTTCAATCACTATTCCATTCATTGAAAGTAAATCTTCTTTGGGCATAATTTTAATTTTAAATTTATAGTTTTTTTGGTTTAAAAAACTTTCTTCTTTGTCAATGTTATTTTAATTTCATCTAAAAGTAAATCCAATTTTAAAAAAATATATTTTTAGCTTCTCAAATTAATTTTTCTAAAAGACAACATATGTTAATTAATTATTGATTAATATATTTTACTTAGGATTATTTAAATTATTTTTTAAAATAACTTTAAAGATTTTAAATTAAATAATGCTACAAGAGAGATTAAGACCCTTAAATTATATGCCCACCCTTGCAGAATTAGAGGAGGCAAGTTCTCGAGATTTTTATAAATTATGCGCAATTGATTTTAAAGATCCAAATCAAGCTTTTAGCCCTACATCGGCGATATCTTCAAACCCAAGTCCTTTTATCTCATCATCATCACCTGATGACCAAAAAATTAAGAAGAAAATAATTGTATCGTACTATAATTTTCATATTTTTTTAAACTCATCAATTGCTAAATTTAAAAAGTTACAGGATCAGGGTTTTGAAATTTATTTTGCACTAAATGACAATAAACTTTATAAACCTAATTTTATTGATAGTGAAAACCAATTTTTAATAAACGATGAAAATGGAAATTCAGTTGCTGGAAGTTTAAAAGATAATATAATTGTATTTATTAATAACCCCTCATTTGAATCAAAAAAATTCAAAATCTCTTTTTTTGCCACAATAATCAACTTCAAATTCAAAATATTTTTGTCTTAAAATAACAAACATTTTTTATTACTATTGATAAATATGATTTACTTATAATTATGGTTTCATAATTTATTTTTTCTTAGAAAAAAACCGTAAAAGAAATTTTATTAATAATGATAAATGCTCAGCCAAAACCACATGATTACATACCATCAAAGAAAGAGCTGGAAAAAGCATATTTACAAGATTTATATAAAAAATCCATAGATGAATTTAAAGACCAAAATCAATCTTTTAATCCAGAATCTGCAATATCGAATGAAATAGCTTTTATTTCTTCATCTTCACCAGAATTTAAAAATACAAGAAAAAAGTTAATTGTTTCAGGAAGTAATTTTAATAATTTATTTAAAACTGATAAAAATAATAGAGGAGTATTAAGTATTTTATATTTACAAGATTTAATTGATAAAAACTTTGAAATATTTTTTGCATTCGACGACGATACTTTACTTAAATTAAGTTCTATAGATTTAATTGATGGTTCTGATATAATATGCAAATTTAAAGATTCGGTAAGTCAACAAATATTGTATGGAAATATTGAATTAAATAATATTAATATTTATACTAATCTAGATTCAACAATTAGTACAAAAGAATTATCAAAGGATACAGATGAAGAAATCCTTAAAAAACATCAACTGGTTGCCGATGATTGTTATTTTTTAATTCAAGATAAACTTCATGACATTCATAACATTGAAAATATTCCAATTCCGGATTATATTAGAGCCAAATTAAATATTGCAAGCCAACGAACTAATGTCGATGGAAATTACAATAGTATTTATAAATTTTTTGATGATTTAGATTATGTTTTGGAAAAATATCCAGAAAAAAAATCAGCAATAGAAAAATGTTTCGAGGATTATTATAATTCCATCCAAAAAACAATTAGTGGAGTATATAAAGAATATAGAGATGATGAACATTCTCTGGCGATGCAAGAATTCCTAAAACAAATTGGAGAAATCGCAGAAGTTGAAATAAAACACTCTTCAGAAGAAGAAACGATTCGTAATGCAATATTAAGATCACCACAAATCTGTAGAATAAAAAATAAAAAATCAATCGCAGAATTCTCTATAGATCAAGGCCCCTATATAGAAAAAGAATCAACCCGAAATTCAAATCTTATTTATATTGGCAACACTAATATTCAATCTAATATAACTGAAGATAAAAAATCACAACTTGAATTAACTTCAATTGGAAAAAAAATTAAGGGCGAAACAAGAATATTAAGAAGCTCGGCTAACAAACTTGATTTAAGTCAAGATTCTTTCAATCCTAACCCTTCATTTTTTAAAGAGTTCGGGATTCCTACTTATAACCCAATCTCAAAATGGCTTATGATTGCACCATCTTCATCCAAAGATACAATCACCCCAACCTTAATTCCCGAAGGTCAAGATTTTGCTACAGAATCTACTAAACAAAATATTTATCAATTTAACATAGGACTTGAGGCTGGCAAAGAAACCAGATTGCACTCGATTCAAAGTGACGAAGAAATACTCGAATATAAAATCACAGGATCATCATC
>JBMSPZ010000010.1:0-15280 GCA_049423025.1 Rickettsiales bacterium | reverse complement strand
AGCTTATAACACTTACCTTTGCTAGAAAAGAATAAAATTGGGGTGTGAGTATTAGTAGCAAAAATATCGGTAGCGATATCTTCTTCACGCACATCCATAGCACTTCGACCCTTACCGCCTCGGCGTTGAGTTCGATATGAAGACAAGGCAACCCTTTTAATATAGCCATTCATGGTGGCAACTACCACCATTTCTTCTTTTGGAATTAAATCCTCAATGTCCACTTCAAATTCAGAATCTTCAATGGTTGATTTGCGAGGTGTTGCAAATTCATCTTTAATGGCGATTAATTCTTTTTTAACCAATGCCATCATTTTTAATTTATCCGACAATAATTCAAGATAGCCAGAAATTTCATTTGCCAAAGACTTAAGCTCATCGGTGATTTTTTCCATTTCTAAGCCCGTTAATCTTGCAAGCCTCATTTCAAGTATTGCTCTAGCTTGAGCCTCGGTGAAATAAAATTTACCATCTTTGATAACATTGCCCTTATCTTGAACCAATTTAATCATGGCTTCAACTATGCCTGCAGGCCAACTGCGAGCAAGAAGTTTTTCACGGGCTTCGTTAACATCTTTTGATTTTTTGATTAAATCGACAATCTCATCAATATTAGCAACAGCTACAGCCAAGCCAATTAAAATATGGGATTTATCTCTCGCCTTATTTAATAAAAAATTGGTTCTTCTGGTGGTAACATTAAAACGGAAATCAACGAAAACCCTGATTACTTCAAGCAAATTCATTAATTTTGGCTGTCCATAATTTAAGGCAAGCATATTAACGCTAAAATTACATTGTAATTCGGTAAAGCTATAAAGCTGATTGATGATAACCTCTTCCATTGCATCTTTACGAAGTTCAATCACAACCCTAATGCCATCGCGGTCAGATTCGTCACGCAAATCAGTAATACCTTCAATCTTTTTTTCTTTTACCAATTCGGCAATCTTTTCAACTAATTTTGCCTTATTAACTTGATAAGGAATTTCGGTAATAACAATTGAATTTTTGCCACCAGATTTTTTTTCAATATTATGGCGTCCTCTCATTACAATCGAACCTCTGCCCGTGCGAGAAGCAGAATCATGACCCGAGCGCCCTAAAATTATACCACCAGTTGGAAAATCAGGTCCAGGAATGATTTTGATAAGTTCATCAACCGTAACTTCGTTATTATCAATAAATGCCAAGCAACCATCGATCATTTCGCCTAAATTATGTGGCGGAATATTTGTTGCCATTCCAACCGCTATTCCACCTGAACCATTAACTAGTAAGTTTGGAAAGCGAGCTGGCAAAACTTTTGGCTCTTTTTCGTTGCCATCATAATTTGGCACAAAATCAACGGTGTCTTTATCAAGATCATCAAGCATAGTATGCGAGATTTTTTCAAGCCTAGACTCGGTATAACGCATAGCTGCAGGAGGATCATCATCAATTGATCCAAAATTTCCTTGCCCGTCAATCAATGGCACTCTCATCGAAAAATCTTGAGCCATTCTAACCAAAGATTCATATATCGCCGAATCACCATGCGGGTGATATTTACCCATCACCTCACCGACAATTCTAGCAGATTTTTTAAATGGCTTGTTATAATCATAGCTACCCTCATGCATTGCATATAAAATGCGTCTATGCACAGGTTTTAAGCCATCACAAGCATCGGGAATAGCGCGCGAAACTATAACGCTCATCGCATAATCAAGGTAAGATTTACGCATTTCGCCAACTAGCGAAACTGGCTGAATATCTTTGCCAGTGGCAGGAACAATAATATTTGGTATGTTGTTGTCGTTTGTCATTATAAATTTGGTGAGTATTGAACGATAATTTATCGCTTAAAATTAATTAATGATGATAATTTACTTGCTCTTAAGTTCAAGTAAAAATTTTAAAATAAGACCACAAATATAAATTATTTTTTATAAAAAAATACAGAATTAATAAATTATTAGTCAAATGTTAAAAAATTATATAGATTTTTAGAATTTGTAGTAAAATTTTTAAAAAACATCAAATTATGCTAGAAATTACTCCCGATAACACTGTGCAAAGCTCTTCCATAGAAATTGCCAAACAAATTTCTAACTTAAAAAAAATTAACAAAGATAATAAAAGAGAAATTTCAGGCTCGCATCTTTTTAAATTAAATCAATTAATCTTAGCCAGCGACTTAAATTGCGAAGAGATAATCAGGCAATGAATGATTATTTTAAAGAAACCGAAACTCTCAATGAAACCGACACAAAATTACTAAAAATAATGCTTTTTAATTATTGGGTGCCACCCCAAGATTTTCCTGATTTTGAATTTGAATATTCCAAAAATCAATTTTATGAAAAATCGATCATTAAAGTGGCAAATTATAAGCAATTAAAAGATCCAGAAAATCTTTATGGATTTAAAATGTCAGTAGAAGAAATTTTGAGTTATAATGAAATTTTTAAAGCACAACAAAATATCTCAAGCCCAGAAGATTCTTATAAAATTTCCTTAAATTCTGATGAGTTTTATTTTCTTTCCTCTTTTGGTTTAGTTAAGTTTTTTGATACAATTAAATTTTCACAATCTTCAATGGTCGATGATTCATTATTTAAAAATCAACAATTCCGTAATTTTCTCGACGAAATCAATCGTGATTATGTTTTAATGCAAAATCAAAATAATAAGGATTTACTGGAATCCACCATGAATGGCTCAGTTACAATTAAATATTTATTAACCGATCGAGAATTAAAAAGTTCTCTTGAAATTACTCGAATATCGCTTTCAAATTATACCCCTAGAACATCGCAAGATATATCAACGAGAACGCATGAAACTATTTTTTTAACACCCAGTGGAGTTTTTTTAGAAAATCAACAACCGCAAAATTTATGCGATAATTTAAAAAGTTTATACACATCATGCTTGGCATTTTTTGGATGTATTTCGGTATTAAAAGCACATGAAATTAAAAGCAATGATCATTCTTTTCACCCCAGAAATATTGTCTCCTCAGCAGTCTATGTTCCTACGAATTATTCAAGAGATTTGGCGATGGATTAAATATTTACAATGTTGCAATAGCGTCAACAATATTAACAAATTTAAAATCATATCCGTTTTCCTGAGCCTTTTGCGGAGCAATTTTTTGCGAGGATAAGAGTAATTCTTCGCCCATTTGACCAAAAATAGTTTGTACTAAGAATTTTGGCATGTGAAAAAAACATGGTCGGTTAAATTTTTTCGCTACAACCTTAGAAAATTCAGCATTCGAGCATGGATTTGGTGAAGATAGATTAATGGCGCCTTTGATGGTGGCATTATTAATTATCAACTCGATAATTCCAATTACATCATCTATATGTATCCAGCTCATAATTTGCTTACCATCACCAATATTTCCACCCAAACCCATTTTAAATGGCGGAGTCAATTTTTTAATGATACCTCCGCCCTGCCCAATTACAACTGAAGTTCGAAGTAAAACAATTCGAGTTAAATCCGAAATTCTTTGTGTTTCACCTTCCCAAGCCTTGCAAAGATTTTGTGAAAATAAATTTTGGGAAGTTGGCGAAGAATTTTCACTAAAAATAGTTGAGCTTGAAGTGCCATAAAAACCAATTGCCGAACCACTAATAAATAATTTTGGCGGAGTTTTGGTGGCTAAAATTTTTTCAACAATTTTTTTGGTAATATTAATTCTGCTATCGTAAATTTCTTGGCGATTTTTAGCATTCCAGTTCACTGAAATCGGCGCCCCCGCCAAATTGATAATAATGTCAAAATCAAATTCCAAATCGACAAAATCATTAATATATTGCAAATTTTTATTTTCGGATTTTAAATTTTTTTTTCGAGTTAAGGCAAAAATTTGATGACCATCTTGCAATAATTCATCGACTAATCTTTTACCGATAAAACCTGTGGCACCAGTGATTAAAAATTTGCTTTTTTGATGTAAAAGTTTCATTATAGTTAAAAAATTAAAATTAAAAAATATGGCAAATTATCTCATACTATCCGCATCTAGCGAAATTGGCGAATTAACAGCTAAAAATTTAGTTGAAAATAATCATAAAATTTTTATCACCGCCAGAAATTCCGACAAATTAGAGTCTCTCAAATCTAAATTTAATTGCAATGGAAAACTTCTGGATTGTGCAGATTTTAACGAAGTTGACAAAGTTTTTGAACAAGCAATTCAAGAGCTTGGCGCTATTGATGGTGTCGCCTGCTTTGCCGGTTCTGTTCTACTTAAACCCGCTCATCTCACCAGTTTTGAAGAATACCAGCATACAATGAATTCAAATATAGCACCCGCCTTTGCCTGCGTTCGAAGCGCTGGTAAATATTTCAAAAATGGTGGTAGTGTGGTTTTACTAGCGTCAGCAGTAGCAATGCATGGATTAGCCAATCACGAAGCTATTGCCAGCGCTAAAGGTGCAATCGTTGCCCTCGCTAAATCTGCTTCATCAAGCTATGCCTTAAAAAATATTCGCTTTAATGTTGTGGCTCCAGGGTTAACGCAAACAAAATTAACTCAAAAAATTACCGAAAACGAGACTAGTTTAAATTACTCCAAGGCAATGCATGCTCTGGCTCGCATCGGCAAAGCTCAAGATGTAGCCAATGCAGTAAATTTTTTACTCGATACCAAAAATGATTTTATCACTGGTCAGGTCTTGGCGGTTGACGGCGGACTTAGCTCAGTAATGCCAAAAATAAAAATTTAATATGCGCAATTTAATTTACATCTTAGGTGATCAATTAAATTTAAATATTTCTTCCTTACAAAATTTTGACAAAAAACATGATGTCATTTTAATGACCGAAATTTGGGACGAAACCAATTATGTCAAGCATCACAAAAAGAAATTGGTTTTGATTTTATCGGCGATGCGTGAATTTGCTGATTTGCTTCGTCAAAATAATTTTAAAGTTTTTTACAAAAAATTAGATGATGCCAATAATTTGGGTAGCTTTGATAAAGAGCTTGAATATTTTATCGACAAACAAAAACCACAAAAAATTATCATCACCGAACCATCAGAATATAGGGTTTTGCAAATTTTTAATAATTATTTTTCCAGAAATAAAATTAATTATGAAATTCGCAATGATGAAAGATTTATATGCTCGCACCATGAATTTGCTAGCTACGCCAAGGATAAAAAAAATTTACTACTCGAAAATTTTTACCATTTAATGCGTCAAAAAACTAAAATTTTGATGGAAGAAAATAAAAATACTAAAAAAAATTCTGGCACTCTAAAACCAGTTGGCGGTAAATGGAATTACGATAAAGAAAATCGTGGAACCATGCCAAATGATGTTCGCCAGCCAAAGATTCAACAAATTAAAATTAACAAAAATACCCAAGAAGTAATTGATTTAGTCAAAAATAATTTTCCAGAAAATTTTGGTTCACTGGAAAATTTTAACTTGGCAACCAATCATTTAGACGCTGAGAATCAATTCGCAGACTTTCTAAAAAATCGTTTAAATAATTTTGGAATTTATCAAGACGCCATGCGTGAAGATGTTGATTTTGGCTTTCATAGCGTGATTTCAATGTATATCAATATTGGCTTGCTTGACCCACTTGATTGCGCTAAAAAAGTTGAGGCTGAATATCATATAGGAAATTGTGATATTGCCGGTGCCGAAGGATTTATTCGCCAAATTATTGGCTGGAGAGAATATGTTCGTGGAATCTATTGGCACTTTATGCCAAAATACGCAAAATTAAATTACTTCAATCATAAAAGAAACTTGCCAGAATTTTATTGGAACGAAGACGAAACCGCAATGAATTGTCTGAAAACCGCCATCAAACACACTCGCCTTCACGCATACAGCCATCATATTCAACGCCTAATGATTACAGGCAACTTTGCTCTTCTTGCAGAAATCGACCCAGATCAAGTTGAGGAGTGGTATTTGGCGGTTTATGCCGATGCTTTTGAATGGGTAGAAATGCCAAATACTCGAGGCATGGCGCTATTTGCTGATGGAGGAATTGTCGCTTCAAAACCTTATTGCTCGAGCGGAAATTATATTAACAAAATGTCAAATTTTTGTAAAAACTGTCAATATGATGTCAAATTAACAACTGGAGACAAGGCCTGCCCTTTTAATTATTTATACTGGAATTTTTTAATTAAAAACCAAGAATTACTAAAAAATAATGGTCGGCTTTTTTATCCATACGCTAATTTAAAACGCAAAACCGAAAAGGAAATATTGGCAATTAAAGAATCGGCACAAAAATTTTTTAAGAAAATAAAAATTTAATTTTGATATGCTAACTAAACAGCAACAGGATTTATATATTCGCAACATTATTTTACCAGAAATTGGTGAAGTTGGTCAAGAAAAATTACTTCAAGCTAAAATTTTAGTGATTGGCGCTGGCGGTCTTGGCTCTAGCGCTTTGCAATATCTAGCTTGCGCAGGCGTTGGCAATATTGGCATCATTGATGATGACAAGGTAGAGATTTCAAATTTGCAACGCCAAATTATTCATAATTTTGATAATCTTGGGCAAGAAAAAATCCTTAGTGCCAAAGAAAAATTAGAAAAATTATCTCCACATTTAACCATAAATTTAATTAATCAACGAGCCAATTATGATTTATTATCAAAGGAGGTTAATGATTACGATATTGTATTGGATTGCACCGATAATTTTCCGACTCGATTTATAATCAATCAGGTTTGTTTTGAGCAAAAAAAACCTCTAATTTTTGGGGCGGTAAAGGGATTTCTTGGGCATTTGTCGGTATTTAAATCTTACCTTGAAAATCAGCCTTGCTATGCATGTTTTAATCCAAATATTGTGGATGAAAATTTTCAGTTACCACTTCATGAAAAAGGTATTTTAGGAGCAGTAGCTGGCAGTATTGGAGCTATGCAGGCGATTTACGCCATAAAAGAAATTTTAAAAATCGATAATGATATTTCTGGGCAGATTTTATTTTACGATTTTTTAAAAAATAATTTTCGTAAAACCAAATTAAGTAAAAATAAAAATTGCAAAATTTGTGGAAATTAAAAATTATAACATAATAATTTAATTAGTTTTGTAAAAATTAATTAAATTATGCCACAAAAATCATATTTTCTTATTAGTGCAAATGATATTGCTAAAAATAACACCCAATTAATTCTGGAACAAAATATAATTCTTCAAAAATTATTTCCTCATAAAAACCCTGAAGATTTACGCTCAAAATTATCACAAATACTCATCGATGATTTTAAAGAAGAAAACCCAATCTTAGTCGCAAAATTCCTCTTAGAACAAATTGACTCAGATTTTATTAAGAGATTTTCTGATGAGTCAAGTTTTATTGATGAATTTAAATTTCAATATCTCCAAAATCAAAGATTAATTCAAAAAGATTTGGAAGATTACCAAATCGCATCAACTGCTCCGAGCTCACAAAATTTTTTCAAGGAAGTTGCGCTTGAGTCAATTGGTGAACTTACAGAAGATGCTCGAAACATTTTCAAAACAACAATAGAGGACTTTAGAAGTAAAGGTCAAAATATACCATTATCAACCTCTTCTCTTTCGGTATTATTAGGATTGGCTTTTATGACCAAATCTATTTCGGCTCAAAGCGATTCTTTAATTTTAAGAGATTCCACTTTACCAAGAAATGCAACATTAGGCGCTAAATCTAGCGCACCAACAACATCTAATCTTCTAACTCCAGCTCCAAAATTTGAATATAAAAAATATGTTGAAAATTTGAACAGCAAAATTTCAACAATTCGCCAAGAATTATTAACAAAAAATCATGGTGAACTTCCGGAATTTACAGAGGTAATGACCAGATTAAAATCTTCAAATGCTGAATTATTTGATGAAAGCGGTAAATTAATTGCAAATTCTAATTCGATATTTGGAGAATTTTATGAAGGTCTAGATTTATCAAAAATGAAAATTAAATATGAGGATTTTAAATTTTTTAACAACAATAATGTAAAATTTAAAGATGTTAATTTTTCAGGCTCAGAAATCGGCAATGAAACACCTCCGACTTCAATAAATATTGGGGTAAATATTTTAAGCGGAAATCTAAGTAATTGTGTATTTAAAAATTTTCCAAGATTGGCAATTGGTGAAGATATATTTTACAAGTATAATATAGCTATGGATCGCAATGCCAATTCGGGAATTGATAAAATTGATAAATCGGGTAACATCGAAAGTTCATCAATCACAAATCATGAACTTTAAAATCAACAAAAGGAAATATTTGATGGCCTAAAAATAGATTTAACCGATACAAAATTTTTAGGAATTTTTTATAATTCCAATTTTGCTTCTGGCGATTACAAAACTGCAAATTTTGCTGACGCCTCATTTCTTCATCTCGAAGAAATGTCTTATAGCAAAAAAATACCTTTTGGGGCAAGAACACAAAATGCAGATTTATCGAAAACTAAATTTGGCTCTTTTGAAACGCTGGAAACAAATCAAGAATATCAAGTAATTTCTTCTGAAGTAAAAAGTGTTGGCGCCTCAGAGCTGGCGTTATCCAAAGACATGCTGGATTTAACTGGAAGTCGCTATATTTTACAAAGCAAAATTGATGAATTATCCAAGAATAAACCGATTTATATTCGAGTAAATTTTGGAAATGCCACCAATGATGATAAGGCGCAAAGTTTTAAGAAATTATTTCAAATATCTAAAGATGTCGACGAAAAAACTAAGAAAGAATTGATTGATAGGGTTAAAGAAGTAATAAAACATGAATTTGAAAAATTTAATATAATTGCAGTTGGTGAAGATGTTAAAATCCCTGATGATGCAATTGTTAAAAATTTGACTATTTATGCTCAAGATGGCAAAGGCTCCGCTTCACAATTTGCAGAATTTTTAGATGATCAATCTACAATTATATTTGGTCTTAAACAGCCAAGCAGAGGATTTGTTGTTAGTCATGAACTTGGACATGGTTTAGCTGGATTTGATCACCCCACACAGATGAGACAATCGGTTATGGGATATACAAATTTTTTAAATAAATTAGGAGATGATGGTGGATTATCTTCAACCCCAAAATATATTTTCTTCACCGCCGAAGATAGAAAAACAGTCGGCGAGATAATGAAACAAGTTGGAAGACATGAAATTGCAATCAAAGATGATGAAGTTTTAGAATATAGCGATTTAACAAAATTCGACACTCGCTCAACCAGCTATTTGGGGGGTAGCGACAAAACCAGAATTTTAAAAATAGCACAAACCGATATTAAAAACTTCCACCGAATTTCCATTATGAAAGCAAGCGATGTAATGTTAACTTGCTTTAAAACATCATTTCCTAAGGATTGCCTCAAAGATGAAACTCTCGAAAACTCCTCGGCACTTGTAATTTACGACCCTTACGACGGAATTACCAGAGAAAATGTAAAACATATTTTTATATTTGATAAAGGCAAAAATTTTGTTGAAATTATTGATAAAAATGGTGCTTCGCATCGTTTCGAAATCAATTCAGAAAATTTTAGTGAACAACAACAAAAAATAATTTTTGACCAAGGAAAAATAACTAGCGAAAGCAAATCTAATGAAGGACTAAAAACGCCAGAAATTGCTGGAATAAATGAAGGACTAAAAACGCCAGAAATTGCTGGAATAGTTGCTGGTGCAGTGTTAAGTTTGCTGGGTATAGCTTATGGCGTAAAAAAATCCTTGAATCAAGAAAGACCAGAAAATATTAGTAATAGTTCAAGCCCTTCGCCAAGGTCATTAATGCAATTAGCTCAAGATGAAATTCAAATAGCCGTATAAGTTGATTTAATTTTAAAAAATCAACTTCTTAAAAATAAGATTTTACTTTTAAAATAAATTTCAATAAAATTAAAAAAACATTTTGTAAGCGGGTGTAGCTCAACGGTAGAGTTCTAGCCTTCCAAGCTAGCCGTGAGGGTTCGATTCCCTTCACCCGCTCCATTTTAATTCATCGCTTAATTTAAAAAATTTGAAGCACAATTAAAATATTTCAAAGCAATATTGGAGAGGTGGCCGAGTGGTCAATGGCAGCAGACTGTAAATCTGCCCGCGTAAGCGTTCGCAGGTTCAAATCCTGCCCTCTCCACCACCATTAACACTCATTTTAAAAATCAATCTATCTTTGACAATTCCATCTCATACATCTTTTGATAAAAACCATTATTTTTCACAAGCTCTAGATGGTTACCAACCTCAACAATTTGCCCATCCTTAACAAAAATAATTTGGTCAACATTAATGATGGAAGAAAATTTGTGAGCAATGGTTACAACGGTTTTGTCTTTGGCGTAATTCAAAAGCGATTTTTGCAAAAATTGCTCATTTTGATTGTCGAGTGCAGAGGTAGCCTCATCTAATAGCAAAATTGGCGAATCCTTGATTATAGCTCTTGCAAACGCTAGTCTTTGACGCTCACCACCCGAAAGCTTTATTCCCTTCTCGCCAACAAAACTATCAATCCCATCTGGCAAATTTTTAATAAAGTGAAGAGCAGAATTTTCTTCAATAATTTTTTCAACCTCTTTTTTGGTGACATTTTTATCGACATAAGCGATATTTTCGTATATGGTTCCAGAAAAAATAAAACAATCCTGAGAAATATAAGCAAAATTTTGACGCAAATCCTTAAAACTTAAATCCCTAATATCAATATTATTAATCAAAATAGCACCCTGATTGACATCGTAAAATCTAAGTAATAATTGCAATAAAGTGCTTTTTCCAGAGCCACTAGAGCCAACAATTGCTACTTTTTGTTTAGGCAATATTTTTAAACTAAAATTTTTAATAATCGCAAAATCCGCTCGCGAAGGATAAGAAAATGCAATATTTGCAAATTCAATTTCCACATTTTTAGAATTATCTAAATTTTTAAGGATAGCTTTTTCTTGAACTGGCGAAGAAATTTTTAATAATTCAAAAATTCTTTCAATCGATGCCGAAGCGCTTTGCAACTGACCAGCAATCTGGCTAAGGGCAACCAAAGAAGTTGCCGAAATTATTGAATAAAAAATAAAAGAAGATAAATCTCCTGAAGTTATTTTATTGTTCAAAACATCATGACCACCAACAAAAAGCACAATAGCTATCGAACCAAAAGCCAAACATATCACCATTGCCACCATCAATGATTTAATTTTGATTTTTTCTAGCGAGGATTGCAAAGAACTATCGACAAAATTTGCAAAATTTCGCGCCTCCTTTTCCTCGCAAATATATGATTGAATGGTTTTGATGCCATTAACTGATTCTTCGATATGAGCCGAAACTTCGGCAATTGCAGATTGCGATTTTAATGATAAGTTTTTAACAATTTTTCCTAAAATAAAAATTGGCATAATGGCAATTATAATTAGCAAAATCGAGATTATGCTCAACTTAAAACTGGTGAAAAATAAAAAAATTAAACCGCCAAAAAACAAAATTAAATTTCTTAACAAAAATGAAATGGTATTGCTTAAAACATTATAGATAATATTGGTGTCGACAGTTAATCGCGAAACCACATCGCCAGCCTTAGTAATTTCAAAAAACTCTGCGGAAACATGAATTATATGGTTGAAAATTTTTTTTCGTAAATCCGCTATTACTTTTTCGGAGGCTGAATTAATCAAATAGGAACGATAATATCCCGCAACCGACATTATACCAACAGCAATTACAAAAAAAACTAAAACCAAACTTAGAGCCAATCCATCTTCAAGTGCAAAACCAAAATCAATTAAATATTTTATACCTTTACCAAAAAGTAAAACCATTAAAGCTGTGACTAACAGGGCGACCAAAGCTAGAGCCACATCTTTTTTATATGGTTTAAAATAAGGAACTAATTCTAAAAATTTACGAATGTTAATTGATTTTTTGGCAGTTTTTTTGGAATTTAAATGTGAATCTAGGGAATTTTTTGCTTTCAAAATTTCAAAAATTAATTTTTTAATGAAGAGTGAGAGTTATCGCAAAACATGCCATTTTTGCTGTGCTTACAACCACAAAAAAATACAGTTTTGCTTTCATTTGCTACATAAGAAACTGATTTCATAACACTGCTACCATCGGCATTTTTAAAAGCCTTGTGGGCGCCATCGCAAAATGGTTGTTTTGCAGATAAGCCACAAGAGCACCAAGAATATTTTACTCCTTCAACAACATCAATTTTATAAGGTTGTTTTTGGGCAATTTTTGGAAGGGAATCAGTCATATTATATTTGTTTTGTTGATAATTTAACGGCAATTTTAAGAAGCATAGCCAAATTTTGCAAGTAAGTATTATTTATATTTTTGAATGTCTTTTACAAGGTTAGAAATGGCGTCATTAAATTCTTGATGAACAAATTCAAAATCATGATTTTTTTGCTTTAAAATTTTATATTTCTGTTCAAAATCATTTTTAAGCTCGGTTTCTTTTTCCTTTTCTTGCTTTAATTTCAGCATATCAACTAATAATGCTTCGATGCGAAGGTGGAAATCATTATTTAATTGCGAAAATTTCTTTTCAAAATTTTTCAAATCATGTTCATATTTTAAATTTTTATTGCGCAACAATTTTAGTTGTTTTAACAAATTTTTTTTGATTTGGCGATGAATATAGTAAAAATAAATTATTGTAACTATTAAAGCTATATTGATGATTGCTAGATATATCATAATTCAATATTATCAATTAATCTAACGCCCTCAAGATATAGAGCGATAAAAATACGATATTTTTGGTCAGTTTTTCTTGGGTTTTCAATTTGTAAATTTTGTGAATTACGAATTTCAAGATAATCAATTTTTTCAAAACCATTTTTTAGCAATTCGATTTTTTTATCTTCAATTAAATCTGGATTATTTTTTATTTCTTGTAAAGTTTTATAAATTAGACCTGCCTTGATTTTAGCTGATAGCGATAATAATTCATTTCGTGACGACATAGCTAAACCATTATCTTGACGATAAGTTTCAACGCCAATAATTTCGGTGTTAAAATTTAAATCGTCAACTAATTTTTTTATGATTAAATATTGCTGATAATCCTTTAAACCAAAAAAGGCAAGATTAGGCTCAACAATATTAAATAATTTGGTAACCACTATACAAACCCCATCGAAATGCCCTGCCCGATATTTTCCACACAAACAATCTGCATAATTTTGAGCGATGATTCTGAAGTTAGGCTTGGTTGGGTACAATTCATCATCACTAGGCAAAAATACTGCATTAACACCTTGATTTTTTAACATCGAAATATCTGCCTCATAATTTCTAGGATATTTGGCAAAATCATTTTGGTCATTAAACTGCAATTTATTTACAAAAATACTTACAATAACTATATCAGCGAATTTTTGAGCATGTTTAATTAGCGACAAATGCCCTAAATGCAATGCCCCCATTGTTGGAACAAAAGCAATTTTTAAATTTTTACTTTTACAATCGCCGACAAATTTTTTAACATCAGCGATATTTTTAAATATGTTCATAGTAAAAAATTACTCTGGAAGAAGATTTTTAGCGTTATAGATACAAAGCATGCTATCGGCTAATCTTAAAGTGAATTGACGAGATACAATCGGCACCACCACATAGCGGTCACGAATAGTATAATTTACAGGGGTTTCAATGCCGTAGGGGTCAACTGCGCTGATAGTTGGAATTACTAAATTATCATTAGCAAATTGAAAGTGGGTTTCATTGCCATCATCATAAACCTTTAATGGCATGATGTTATCTGATTCGCCAGAAAAGCGATAGTCAAAATTTAAAATCGCATCGTCTGGATTTCGCTCAATAATTCCAGGTAATTTTTGATCAACTCTGGCTTTTGGCATTGGAGTTTTAATGATTCCCGACAATTCCGGAAGTGGCGGTGTAGCTTCTTGCAATTGACGAGGCTTAGCAGCCACATTAGGGACAGCAAGTTGGGGAGGAATTGGCAGAGGCTGGCCAATTTGTGGATAAAAAAACCTAACAGTATAAACCAGATCTTCATCAGCTTTACCTGTAAATTCATCGGAGCGAATATCGAAATGATAAATTCTTTTATTAGTGATGATGGTCATATTGGTATGGGCGGCGATTTCAAGCGGACGGACAAATAATCTTTTTCCAGCGGGAGTAAGACGCCATGAAAAAGCCTCGCCAACTGAAATCATTTCAATTTCTTCATCATTGGCAAATTCAATAAAAGATTGATAATTATAATAAAATTTTAATTCATAAACTTCATTTGGGTTATAAACCAAAGTTCTAATTCGAGAGTCGGTAGTGATTGGAGTTTGAGCCAATGCTAAAGAATTTATCAAAAGAATATTTGATAAAATTAGAAATTTAGCAATAAATTTTACAAAAAAATTTTTCATAGTTATTGATTAATAATCTCTTCGGCAACCTCAAATTTTGAGACCTGAAAACCAAGTGGGTTGATTAACCTCTCCTCAATTGACAAATTTAATTCTGGTGCAAAATAAAAAGTCATATAAATAATTTCATTTTTGGTGGTGGCTTTTTGTCCGACAATATTGATTTCACGGGTTGTTCTGATTTCAACATTCATATTATCTTTGAAAAGTAATGAACGAATTTTTACCTCAATTTGCGATTCAGACCCTAAAGAATAAGGGTTAATACGGTTTCGATATTCATTAAAAATTTGCGAAGTTGAAAATAATCTCACCTCTTCGGAGTTTTCCTTGTAATTTCTAGGGTTATAAGAAAGACCTGATTGAATATATTTATTGATAAAATATCTCTTCATAACCTCATTGGCAGTAAAGGTTTGCGAGGTTATTTGCTGAACCACAACCGCTGTTCCTGTTTTTTCGTTAATCTCGATAACATATGGCTCTAGCGATTTAGAAGACATGAAGTTTTTTACAAAAAAAACAGCAATGGCAACCATTATAATTGAAGTTGCCGTAAGCAAAAGCAAGACATTTCGCTGAACCGCAACAATCTGATAGCGGTTTGAGTACCAACTCTTGATTTTTATTTTCTTATCCTTATCGGCCATTATTTGAAAAATAATTGATTTTTAAATATTGCTAAATATTAACAATTTATTCTAAATGTAAAACTAAAATTTATATTAAATTTTTAAAAAAGATTTTTTGATTTTTAAATGTAAATGGAATATAATTGTTTAAATTATTTTAAAATAAAATAATTTTTCTTACTTAAGAAAATTATTATAAAATGTTTATTTTAATTTTAAATAGAACAAACATAATTTAAATTTAATCTTTAAAAAGTTATTAATATTCCAAAATGAGTCTTGTA
>JBMSPZ010000009.1:0-15707 GCA_049423025.1 Rickettsiales bacterium | reverse complement strand
TGTTTTTGTAAAGATATGGAAGAATTTGGATTAACTACAATCTTTTTTACCTTGTAGTTTTTTCCAATATTTATAATTTGAAATGAGCCCCAAGGTCGAATCGATTTGTCGGTTTTATGACATATTTCGGGCTGAAGTTCCGATATTTTTTTATATAAATTCTTAATTTGCGATAAATCTTGGCGATTAATTATTAGGGTGGCATCATCGGTTGAAATCACGAATAAATTTTCTAAATTATAAGTGGCAATTAGCTGATTTGGTGAATAAATATAACATGATTTTGAATTTAGGGATATGATGTTGCCATTAAAAGAATTTCCATCTGAATCTTTTGGTGAATTCTGGTAAATCGATTGCCAAGTTCCAAGGTCGTCCCATGAGCAATTTAGTGGAATTACCGCAATATTTTTTACTTTTTCTAAAACCAAATAATCAATGGAAATATCTGGGCATTTTTCAAAATATTCTTGGTTTAGTAAAATAAATTCATAATCTTTTTTGGAATCCTCTAGCGATTTATAAGAGTTAGTGTGTAAATCGGAATTTAAATCTAAGATTTTGTGTAAATATAATTTTGAATTGATGGCAAAAAAACCACAATTCCATAAAATATTGCCATTAGCAATTAAGTCTTTGGCGACATTTAAATTTGGTTTTTCGATAAATTTCTGAATATAAAAAACACCAGATTTTTCAACAATTTCATCGCCATAATTTATGTAACCAAAATCGCTTGAAGGAGAGGTTGGTTTAAAGCCAAAAGTTACAAAAAAATCGTCTAAGTAATTTTTTGAAAGATTTACCGATTTTTCAAAATTGATTTGATCAGAAATTAAATGGTCGCTGGATAAAATGATTAAATTTGGCGAATATAAATCCTGATGATTATTTACATAATGAGAAGCCACAGCTATTGCTGGTCCAGTGCTTCGTGATGATGTTTCCAAAAGAATGGTGAATTTGCTAATTTTTAAGGCATGAAGTTGAGAAAGTGCTAAAAAGCGATGCTCATTATTGCAAATAATAATTGGGTCACAAAATATTTCAGAGTTAGAAACTCGCAAAATCGTTTGTTGAAAAAGTGAATATTCTCCAAAAAAACTTGAAAATTGTTTTGGCAAAGAAGTTCTAGATACAGGCCATAGCCTTGTTCCAAAACCTCCTGCCAAAATTACGGGAGTAAAAATCATAAATTATTAAAAAAATCAATGGCTCCGAAGCCTTTAATATTAACCTTATTTAGTCTTGATAAATTTTGCAAATTAATTCCGCCAAGTGGCAAAATATTATCGATATTAAATTTACTTTCAGCAATTTTTTTATATTTTATAAAATTGAAAAAGCCAATATTGTAAGCAGAATTATGCGTGGAAGTAGAAAAAATTGGTGATAGAAAAATAAAATTTGGTTGCGTAATTTTTGCCAATTTTAACGACATCAAAGAATGGATTGAGAGCGATATTTTACAGCCAATTTTTTTTAATTTGTATGATTCTAAAAAAAAAGATTTGTTGGATTTGCTAAAATCAGAATCGGAAAAATGAATGTTTTTAATGCAAAAATCATGAGCCAAATAGGGGTTTTTGCCAATGAAAATTGAACTTCTTTTAATTAAATTTGAGGAAATAATATTTTTAAGAATTTGCTGTTTTTCAATATTGCTTTTATCGTAATATCTAAAAATTATATTGCAGTTTTTGGGTAAATTTTTAAGAACTTGATTTAGATTAGAAGTCTTATTAGAATCGGTAAAATAAAATATCAAATTATTGCAATTTTGAGATAATTTTTTTAATTCAAATTTTCGACGAAAACTCATGATTGAAAGAAATCTATTAACAATTAAAGACAATATTGCCAAAGCCTGTAAAAATTATCAAAGAAATATTGATGACATTAACATTGTTGCAGTTTCTAAAACTATTGCAATAGAAAAGATTGAGCAGGCTATTGCTTTAGGAATTACCAATTTTGGTGAAAATTATTTAAAAGAAGCAAAAGAAAAATGGCCAGAATTAAAATCTAAATATCCCAATATTAAATTGCATTTTATCGGTCATCTTCAAAGCAATAAAGTTAAGGACGCATTTTCTATTTTTGATTGCATTCAATCGGTTGATTCCATAAATTTGGCGAATGAAATTGTAAAATACCAAAATAAATTTCAAAAAATTATGCCAATTTTTGTCCAAGTCAATATTGGCAATGAACCGCAAAAATCGGGAGTAAAAATTGAAGAAGCAAATGACTTTATCAAATTTTGTAAAAATAATTTAAATCTTGAAGTTAAGGGGCTGATGGCAGTGCCTCCAAGTGATAAAAATCCAGCGCCGTTTTTTGCTCTTTTAAAAAAAATTGCAACTGAAAATGGACTTAAAGAATTGTCAATGGGAATGAGTTTGGACTATGATATTGCTATAGCATTGGGGTCAAATTATGTAAGAATTGGAACCGCATTATTTGGAAGTAGGGTGTAAATAATAAAAATTTATCTTGAAATAACTACTAAATATAATTTATAATGAAAAAACAAAATTTTTTAAATATCAAATTATTTCGGTAGTTAAAATAAATTTTTGATAAATTATTAGAGCCCGTAGCTCAGCTGGATAGAGCAACAGCCTTCTAAGCTGTGGGTCGAACGTTCGAATCGTTTCGGGCTCACCAATTAAAGATTGTATAAAAAACACTATACAATATTTTTTAGATATGTTAAAAATATATTCCCATCTAGAAATTTTATCAAAAATTCTAAGTTTTTTACAAAAATATCAAATAAATTTAAATAAAATATGTCTAAAAATTCTGCGGTTAATGCTATATTTGAGGTTATTAAAAATAACGAAATAAAATTTGTGGATTTTCGCTTCACCGATTATGCTGGTCAATGGTTGCATATCACTCACTGCGCTGATCAAGTTGACGAAGATGCTTTGGTTAAAGGTGTTGCCTTTGACGGCTCTTCTGTTAATGCTTGGAAAGCAATTAATGAATCCGATATGATTTTAATGCCTAATTTAAAAGATTATTTCGTTGATCCATTTTCAACTCATCCAACTTTAGTTATAACATGCGATGTAATCGAGCCTGCAACTAATAAAGGATATGATCGTGACCCAAGATTTACTGCCAAAAAAGCCGAAGAATATTTACAAAAATGCGGATATGGTGATGTTGCCTATTTTGGTCCAGAGCCAGAATTTTTCGTATTTGACGATGTAAGATTTGAAGCTTCAAGCTATGGAAATTTTTACAAAATTGATTCTCAAGAAGCTCCGCACAATACTGCAAAAGATGAGGAAGGTAAAAATCTTGGAAGAAGAGCAGGGGTTAAGGGTGCATATTTTGCTCCAACTCCAATTGATACTGGACAAGATTTGAGAGCGGAAATTATCGAGGCAATGAGACAGGTTGGTTTAACTCCAATTTTACATCACCATGAAGTTGCCACATCACAATTTGAAATTGGCTTTAAATATTCAACACTGGTTGGAACTGGTGATAATATTCAAAAATTCAAATATGTAGTTCATAATGTTTGCCATGCTTTTGGCAAAACTGCTACCTTCATGCCAAAACCAATATATGGCGATAATGGTTCTGGAATGCATGTGCATCAATCAATTTGGAAAGACGGAAAAAATTTATTCGCAGGAAATGATCATGCTGGTCTATCGCAGTTAGCATTATATTACATTGGCGGAATTATCAAACATGCAAGAGCTATAAATGCTTTTTCAAATGCCACAACTAACAGCTATAAAAGATTAGTACCTGGATATGAAGCTCCTGTATTATTAGCATATTCAGCTAAAAATCGTTCAGCTTCGATTCGTATTCCGCATGTTACAAATGAAAATGCCAGAAGAATTGAGGCAAGATTCCCTGATCCTGCATCAAATCCTTATTTAACATGTGCTGCCTTAATGATGGCAGGTCTTGATGGCATTGCTAATAAGATCCATCCTGGAGAACCAAAAAATCAAGATTTATATCATTCAAATGATCCAGAAGTTTTGAAAATCCCAACTGTAGCCAGATCTCTCAGAGATGCTTTAGCTGAGCTTGACAAGGATCGGGAATTTTTGTTGAAAGGCAATGTTTTCACTAATGAGCAAATCGATGCTTATATTGAGCTTAAATTAAAAGAGGCTGATAAATATGAGCAAATGCCACATCCTATTGAATTTGAAATGTATTATAATAACTAAATGAAAACAATAGGAATTATCGGTGGTGGTCAACTAGGAAGAATGATTTGTTTTGAGGCTCACAAAATGGGCTTCAAAACAGTAATTTTTACTGACCAAGAAAATTCTCCGGCTAGCTATGTAACAAATAAAACCATAGTTGGTGATTACCATGATGAAAAATTAATAAATGAATTCACCAAATTAGTTGATTTAATTACATTTGAATTTGAAAATATACCATATTTGGCTGTAAAAAAAATCGCCGAAAAAAAACCTTTATATCCAAGTTCAGAAGTTTTAAAAATAACCCAAAATCGATTATTAGAAAAAAATTTCCTTAACAAAATTGGGGTCAAAACCACCGAATATCTTGAGATAAATAATTTAAAAGATTTAGAAGCCGGAATTGCTAAATTCAAAAAAGCTATTCTTAAAACGGTGGTTATGGGATATGATGGCAAGGGACAATATATAATAAATGAAGGCGATAATTTAGCTGAAATTTTGCAAAAAAATAATCATCAAATGCCAATGATTTTAGAGAAGTTTTGTAAATTTGAATGTGAAATATCAGTTATAGTAGCCAGATCAATTGATGGCGAGATTAAATGTTATGAGCCGTTGACCAATATCCATAAAAATGGTATTTTAAGCAGAAGTATTTATCCTGCAAAATTATCAGTTCCGCAAATTGAAAAAAGTAAAAAATATGCAGAGACCATCGCCAAAGAGATTGATTTAATTGGGGTTATGGCGGTTGAATATTTTGTGTTAGATAATAAAGTATTAGTAAATGAATTGGCGCCTAGACCACATAACTCAGGACATTTTTCGATGGATGCTTGCATTACCTCGCAATTTGAGCAGTTAATTAGGGCGATATCGGGTTACAAACTTGGCGATGTTCGCTTTCATTCCCGTGGACAAATGATAAATTTAATTGGCTCAGATATTGCGGAAATTGAAAATTACAAAACTAATCCGAAGGCAAAAATTCATTGCTATGGAAAGCATGAAATCCTTGAGGGAAGAAAAATGGGGCATATAAATCTCTTAAAATAATCTTTGGATTTGGGCTAAAATTTTTGCTTGCCAATAAATGATTTAAAATTTAAAATTAAAAAAATTATTAAAACCTATCAAATTCTTTTGATATAAATTTACTTATTAACAAATTATGACAAATACTGGAAAAGTTACTCAAATTATCTCCGCAGTTGTTGATGTGGAGTTCGAGTCAAGTGAATTACCTGCAATTTATAACGCATTAGAAGTTTTAAATGAAGGAAAAAAATTAATTCTTGAAGTTGCTCTTCACATTGGTGAAAAAACTGTTAGAACAATTGCCATGGACTCAACCGATGGCTTAACTCGTGGTGCCATCGTTAAAGATTTAGGAAAACCAATTTCGGTTCCAGTTGGCGAAGCCACCTTGGGCAGAATTATGAATGTTATCGGTGAACCAATTGATGAAAAGGGTGAAATTAATTGCAAAGAATTATTTCCAATTCACGCTCAAGCTCCATTATTAGTTGATCAAGCTACTGAAACTGAGATTTTGGAAACAGGCATTAAAGTTATCGATTTATTAGCGCCATACTCAAAAGGTGGAAAAATTGGTTTATTTGGTGGTGCGGGCGTTGGAAAAACCGTTTTGATTATGGAATTAATTAATAACGTTGCCAAAGCTCACAGCGGATATTCTGTATTTGCTGGTGTTGGAGAAAGAACTCGTGAAGGTAATGATTTATATCATGAAATGATTGATTCAGGAGTTATTGATACTAATAATTTTAAAAATTCAAAAGTTGCTTTAGTTTACGGACAAATGAATGAGCCACCTGGAGCCCGTGCCAGAGTTGCCTTAACAGGTTTAACTCAAGCTGAATATTTCCGTGATAAAGAGGGCAGGGATGTATTATTTTTTATCGATAATATTTTCCGTTTCACTCAAGCTGGATCAGAAGTTTCGGCACTATTAGGTCGTATTCCATCTGCAGTAGGTTATCAACCAACATTAGCCACCGAAATGGGTGCAATGCAAGAAAGAATTACCTCAACTAAAAATGGTTCAATTACATCTGTTCAGGCAATTTATGTTCCTGCCGACGATCTTACTGACCCAGCTCCTGCAACATCGTTTTCGCATCTTGATGCCACTACGGTTTTATCAAGACAAATTGCTGAGATTGGAATTTATCCAGCGGTAGATCCACTAGATTCTACATCAAGAATTTTGGATCCAAGAATTGTTGGACAAGAGCATTATAATGTAGCTAGAGAAGTTCAAAAAATTCTTCAAGCATACAAATCATTGCAAGATATTATTGCAATTCTTGGTATGGATGAATTATCTGAAGAGGATAAATTAACTGTAGCCAGAGCCAGAAAAATCCAAAGATTCTTATCACAACCATTCCATGTGGCTGAAGTATTTACTGGTGCGCCAGGCAAATTAGTGTCTTTAAAAGATACTATTAGTGGCTTTAAAGCTATATGTGCTGGTGATTATGATCATCTTCCGGAATCGGCATTTTATATGGTTGGTAACATTGACGAGGCTATTGCCAAAGGCGAAAAACTTCTTAACGACAATAAATAATTATGAACAATTTAAATGTTGAAATTGTATCAATTGAGGGTGTAATCTTTTCAGGATTATGCTCTCAAGTTGTTGTTCCATCAATATCTGGAGATATGGGTATTATGAATCAGCATGAGGCTTTTATCGTAAAATTAAAAGATGGTGAGATTGGCATTTATGATGAAAAAAATGCAAATATAAAAAATTTCAAAATCCAATCAGGCTATGCAGAAATGACTAACCAAGATAAATTAACGATAATAGTAAGTTAATTCGACCTGATTTAATTTCAAAATCAAATTTTATATCCCTCTCATTTATAAAAATCAAAATTTTTTATTTAAAGAGGATATAAGTCAAAAATAAATCCATCATAAATTTTGTTTTTTCAAACATAATTTGTAAAATGAAATTCCCCCAAATTTAATAATCAAAAAAAATAAATTGCAACGAAACTAATAGTTGCTATTAGCAAATTCGAGGTTTTGGGGGGTGCCAATATGAAAATATTTTCCTTTTAGTTCAAGACCTTTGATGCGATTTAAAATTAAATCTTTACCAACCGACCTTTTGTAAAATTCGGCTACTGAAAAGTTTTTGATATCAGGATTATCTATCGAAAAATTTTTCAAAATTATTGGATTAATTACCTGCATTCCAACATAAACATGGCTTAAATTTGAGCCATGAATATTAAAATCTCTTTGCAGTGAATTTCCAATAAGGTTAAAGTCGCCATGTCCATCATAACCAAAGAAGTCGGTGGTTTTTTTTAGGCCAAGTAGAAAATCGCAATCACTTGATATAAAATTTTCATATAAATAATTTAAATCAGAAAAATTATTGTAATCATGCCATAAAACATCGCCATTTAGGGTTATCAAAGGTTTATCTAAATCAATTTTATCGAGGGCGAAAATTAATCCTCCTCCCGTTTCAATTTTATCATTTTCTTTAGATAAAATTATTTTGGGATTATTTTGGATTTTTACAAATTTTTCAAATTCAGCAGATAAATAAAAACTGTTAATAATAATTTTTTGAATGGAGGAAATTTTTTGTAAATTATCTAAAATCCTTCCTAAAATTGATAAACCCTTTACCGCTAAAAGGGGCTTTGGAGTTGTGGCGGTGAGAGGCATCATTCTTTCGCCACGACCTGCACAAAAAATAAAAACCTGAGAAATTTTACTCATATTACTTAACAGAAAATAAGGGTTGTGCCGTAGCAAATTCAATTTGATAGGTTAAAACTCCATCGACCTGAGCACTCCAAAGTCTTTTGTAATAACCATTTAAAGCAATAAGCTCTTCATGGGAGCCATCTTCAACTATTTTGCCGTGATTAAATACTAAAATTCTATCCATTTTTTGCAAGGTAGAAAGTCGATGAGCAATGACTAAAGTGGTTTTTTGTTCCATCAATTTATGTAAACTTTCTTGAATCATATTTTCAGTGACCGAATCAAGCTGGCTGGTCGCTTCATCTAAAATTAAGATTGAAGAATTTTTGAAAAAGGCGCGGGCAATGGCTATTCTTTGCCTTTGTCCACCAGATAATTTGACGCCTCTTTCGCCAACAAATGAATTATAACCATTATTCATTTTGTTGATAAAGCTATGAGCCGATGCGTTTTTAGCAGATTCTATGACCTTGTCGAGAAGGGCTTGAGGTGATAAATTTTCCTTATTGCCATAAGAGATATTCTCAATTAAATTGCGGTGGAACAAAACTGGTTCTTGTGGAATTAAGGTGATGGCATCATGTAATGAATCGAGAGAAACATCTTTGATATTTTGACCATCAATTAAAATTTCACCACTTTCAACATCATAAAATCGAAGCAACAAATTAATAAAAGTAGATTTACCACTTCCAGAGTGACCGACTAAACCCACTTTTTGTCCTGCTGAGATTTGAATTGAATTATCAGCAAAAAAAGAGCTTTGTGCTTCATATGAAAATTTTATTTTGTTAAAAATTATCTCTCCATTTTTTATTTTTAAATCTTTTTTTGGACTTTGTATTGGGTTTTTTTGTTCGATAATGTCAATTGCTTCTTTTAAAACGCTATATTCTTCGAGAAAATTTCGAATTTGTTTCATCGCATCCTGAATAATATTGTGAAGAAAATTATTAATTCCAAATATTAAAATAAAATCACCAACAGTCACTCTTTGTTTAGAATAAAGCCAAATCAAATATACAAAACATAAAATAAAATATGAGGAAGAAACTAGGCCAAGTAATGTATAATTTTTATTTAAAAAAATCGCTCTTTTGGTGTAAAGATTGGAGTATTTATTTTGAAATTTGTCAACCCGATTAAGTTCATATTTAGAATTTGAAAATAATCGAATATTTTGAATATTGGCAAAAATATCAACAATATTACCCATGATTTTACTTTGTTGATTTGCCACATTCATGGAAATTCGATTGGTTTGTAATGCACAGCGATAAGAAATTGGAATTATAATACCCACCCATAAAATTAGTGCTAGAGCGAAATAAATATTGATGGTCGCCAAAATAATTGTAGCAAAAATTATTGCCAACGATCCACCAACAAAATTATATAAAAAAATTTCTAAAATTTTTGGTGAAGAATTAAATAAGTCTCTAACCTTATTTACTACCGCTCCAGAAAAATTATTTTGAAAAAAATCATGAGATTGACCCAATAATTGTTTAATGGAGTCGTGAGTAATTTTGTGTTTGAATTTTGGTAGGGATTTGGCCCATAAAAAATCTGAAACTCTCGATAAAATACTCGGAAGTATTATCAATAATGACAAAACAAGCATATAAACAAAGGTCTCATTAATTACATCATCATGTTTGGATATAATGATAATATTGAGAAGAGCCTTAGAAACCATTGGCATTAACGAAACATTGAATGCACTTATGGTAATTACAAAAAGATGACCAAAAATATATGATTTGATGTTTTTGGCAGAGTTAATGATAAATTTGGATACTTTGGAAAAATTATTCATTAGATTATATAAATTTTTTAATAGTTATATTGATTTATCAATAATAATCAACAAATTATTTTTATTTAAAAAAATCTAATCCGATATCAACATTTTTAATATTGTTAGTAATTGAGCCAATTGAAATAAAATCAATTGAAAAATTACGATATTGCTCAATATTTTGTAAATTAATTCCTCCAGATACCTCAATAAGAATTTTTGTTGAGTAGTTTTTAATGGCAGAAATTGATTTATTTAACTCATCAAAACTCATATTATCAAGCATAATAATATCGGGATTATGAATTAAACATTGTTGAACCTGATGAAAATTATCGCATTCAATTTCAATTTTAGGATTATTTTCTTTTTTAATATTTCTAAAGACAGAATTAATGTCGCCACTAGCACTAATATGATTGTCTTTAATTAATATTAATTCGGATAAATTAAAGCGATGATTCGCCCCACCACCGCATTTTACCGCATATTTTTGTAGTTCTCTATATAAGGGAAGAGTTTTTCTAGTATCTAATATTTTGATTTTAGGATTGTTGAGTTTATAAACAAACTCATTGGTTTGAGTTGAAATTGAGCTAAGATGTTGGATTAAATTTAAAATGATGCGCTCACCTGCCAAAATTAATTTAGAATTGCCTGAGCCTTTTAAAATATCTTGTTTGGAAAAAACTTTGTCACCATCATTTTTGAGAAATTTATAGTTAATTTGGCAATTGTTGAATTTTTCAGATTTTAATAATTGATTAAAAACACAATCAATAATTTGTGTCCCACAGAAAATTAAATCTTCCCTAGCATTGATAACGAAATTAGAATTGTAAGTGGTTGAAATTGTTAGGTCGGAAGTTATATCATTTAGAGCATGATCTTCGGCGATGGCATTTTCAACGATAAATTCCAGAGTTTGTAACTTATGATTTAGCATTTATTGGCATCAAATTTTTGTTTCTTAAGCTTGTTTAATCTTTCATTGATAAAATGTCTCATAAAATTCATTTCTTCAGCAGAAATTACTCTTTTACCACTTTCGCTTTCATCAATTAAATTCTTTATAATTTTGAATGCCATACAATTATCACCCATTTTTTCACTAATAAAGGCAGGCATTTGTTTAGTCCAAATTGGTGCTTCGGTTGCATTATTTTGAGCAAGTTTATTAGCAAAATACAAAGCCTTGTCCAAATCATTTAAATCTTTTTTTGCAATAAAAACCGCCTGAAAAAGCCACCACCAATTTTTATTAATATCGCCTGATGAGTGTTCATCCAAATACTTTAGAACAAAATAAACATCATCCTTTTTTGGGGTTTGGGCAAATAAATAACTGGCAACAGAAGGGACCAATCGAGATTGATTATTTAAAGAATCAAGTGATGTCATCCAATCATATAATCGATTGTAATCATAATCTTTGTAGCTTTTGAAGCCAGCAAAAATATCGCCAAAATTTTGTAAATTTGTAGCCATAATTCGAAAAAGAAATTCCTTATCGCCAAAGGAAGCTCCGTTCATGAATTGCTTGGAAGGGGCGGGTGGGACTATATCGTAATTATGGCGGATTTTTTCGGTTTTAAGCCAAAATAAAATTTGCAATCCAAACACCAATATAAACAACCAAAAAAAAATTTTATGGGAATATATGTAAAAGAACATTCTGAAATTTTTCACAGCTATCTAAAATTGTTTTTTCTTAAAATCGTGAAATGCCATAAAAATCATTAATGGCAAATAAATTATAGATTGTATGAATATAATTTGCAAAAAACTATTGTCACCTAAGCCATATACTGCCCATGAGCTTTGTGAAAATAGATCAAGTCGTGGAAAAATTACGGATAAAATTTTTAAACCAAGCCCTAAAGATTCTCTGGACTTTTCTAAATCAATATCATCGCCAAAATTTATTGCCATAACAAACATACCCATCAATCTTGAGAGTATATAAAAACCGATAGCGGAAAAAATTGCAGAAAAAGAATTTTTTAGCATTAACGAACAAAGAAGAGCAAAGGAAATGACAATCAAAACTTCGATAATAGTGGTTGCAAGCCAAGCAAGCATTCCGAGGTAATTTACTTTAAAAACAATACAAGTTAGAAGGGTAAAGGGAAGTAAAATCAATAGAGATGAAATGAAAAATCCAAATAAATAACCCAAGATAAAATTTTCTCTAGAGATGGATTTTGACAAAATAAATTCGATTTCTTTATTTTCAAATGAGCGGGTAATATTAATGCAGACGAATAAAATTATACCAAAAGATAAAATTGTTCTAACCGTTGCCAAAACAAAAACTAAAGATGATTGATTTTGTTCAACAAGCATTGTTGAACCAAGAAAAATGGAAATTCCAAAGGAGATAAAAATGGCGATAAATAATCCCACATAAAGCTTATCCTTTAAGCCATTCTTAATTATATATTTTAAAATAGATTTCATAAGTAAATTAGAAAAAATTTCTGCGATTTGTGTCAAACTTCTCTTGTAAATCACGGTCAATTTTATCAGCTTTAGATCCACTATTGATAATGGTTGCCTTGATAAAAATTACAGTTTCTTTAACTTCAGAAGATTTTTCAAAAGATTTAAATAGCCAGCCTAATACTGGGATTTTTCTAAAGAATGGAACACCACCTTCTGAACCAGTAGCATTGCTTGACATTAAACCACCTAAAACAATTACATTTCCTGAAGCAATTTTTACCGAAGTCGATAATTCTCTAGTGGTAATTACAGGAACAATATTGGCATAAGAAAAGTCTTTGGTGTTAGCGGTTGCAGGGTCTTTAACCTCATTAGTTTTTTGAGTAATTTTTGGTGAAATACTCATAGAAATTTCGCCAGTTTTAGGGTTAATTGATGGGGTAATCTCGATTTGAACACCAACATTTTCTTCTTGTTTGGTTGAAGTGACGGTGGTTGCTACAGTTGAGGCTGCAGTTCCTGTGGTTGTTCCTTGGGCACTTTGTTGAGCTTCGACTTTGAAATAAACTAATTTTTCAGCAAAATTTAAAGATGCTTTTTGATTGTTCATGGCGTGAATTCTCGGGCTAGAAATCGCTTTGGTCGAACCAAATTTAGACATGGCATCTACCGCAATATTTATATCGCCTCCAAAAATTTTTAAGGCTGGATTTGATGTAGTAACCATTGAAGCAAAGTTAGTATCAGGATCTGGAGAATTAAATTTGATTAAATCTTGAGTCCAATCGATACCAGCGCGGAATTTTTCAGATAATGAAACCTCTACGACTTTTGCTTCAATTAAAACCTGCATTGAAGATTGTTTGGTGACATCGGCTAGATATTTGGTTATGGCATTATGTTGACGATCAGTTGCAAATACAGTTATCATTCCAGCGACTTTATTTGGAGTGGCTGTGGAGGTTGAGGTTCCTCCTTCATTTTCTGATTTTTCTGAAGCAAAAATATTTTCGATATTGGTTTGAACCTCATCCCAAAGTGGCGATCCATCAAGATAATCGACAAAATAATTTTTCATATAAGGTTTGTCGGTTTCAAAATATAAAACCTTATTGCGATAGCTGTAGCGAATATTTCCTTGAGTTGCAATTCGGTCAATAATTTCTTTAAATGGACGGTTTTTGGCATTGATAATTACTCCGCCAGAAATTTTCGGGTCAACATCTACATCGACTTCAGCAATTCTTCCAAGTTCGATTAAAACATCACGAAGCGGAACTTGATCAGTAACATAAAAAGAGATGATTTTTTCTCCACCAATTTTTGGAGCGGGTGGAACCATAATTGATTTGGTTAATTTTGGAATTGGAATATCAATATTGACTAGCTTGTTTCTTTCATCCTTCAGCTGTTTTTTTGATTTAATAGTTGTTTCTTTAATATCAGTTTCAGTCATTCCGACATCGTCAAATAAAGGGTCAAGACGATTCTGAGAGCAAGAAAAAACAATTGCTAAAGATGCTAAAATTATGTATTTATTGGCTTTATTTAAGATTAACACTATAATTTAGATTTAATTTTTGAATTAATATTAATTTGCAAATTTATTTTATTTTGATAAGTTATTAGAGAAATTTTTTTTAAGCAAATTATTTTACCAAATTTTTAAATATTTTTTTAAAAATTCTCAAAAAAATATTTTTATATTAAACCATATTTTTAAATCATAAATATGCTAGCGCAAAAAGATAAAATTTTTACCAATTTAAATGGTCAAGAATCAAGTAGTTTAACCAATTCCAAGCTCAGGGGAGATTGGGAGCAAACTAAAAAATTCTTAGATAATGGTAGTGAGTGGATAATCGAACAAATAAAAGCTTCTTGGCTTAGAGGAAGAGGTGGAGCTGGATTCCCAACTGGAACTAAATGGTCTTTTGTTCCAAAAAAAACCGATCCAAAAATTGGCAAGCCACATTATTTAGTTGTAAATGCTGATGAATCAGAACCGGGAACTTGTAAGGATCGTGATATTCTTCGTTATGAACCACATAAATTGCTTGAAGGTTGTTTAATTGCTTCTAAGGCCATTAATGCTAATACTTGCT
Source organism: Rickettsiales bacterium (assembly GCA_049423025.1). GTDB lineage: Bacteria > Pseudomonadota > Alphaproteobacteria > Rickettsiales > UBA1997 > CAILUF01. The sequence goes on along the minus strand of JBMSPZ010000009.1, from coordinate 1,392 downwards.
ATATTTATATTCGTGGCGAATATTACAACGAAGCCCTTGCTTTACAAAAAGCAATTGATGAAGCTTATGATGCAAAATTAATCGGAAAAAACGCTTGTGGTTCAGGTTGGGATTTAGATATTTACATTCATCGTGGAGCTGGCGCTTATATTTGTGGCGAAGAAACCGCTTTGCTAGAAAGTCTTGAAGGCAATAAAGGTCAACCTCGTTTAAAGCCACCATTTCCAGCATTAATCGGTTTATATGGTTGTCCAACTGTAATCAATAATGTCGAATCAATTGCGGTTGTGCCGGAAATTTTAAGAAGAGGGGCGAGTTGGTTTGCTTCAATTGGAAAAGAAAAAAATACAGGAACTAAAATATTTTGTATCTCTGGACATGTCAATAAACCATGTAATGTCGAAGAGGCCATGGGAATTCCTCTTAGGGAGCTCATTGAAAAGCATGCGGGTGGAGTAATTGGTGGATGGGACAATCTTCTTGCCGTTATACCCGGTGGCTCTTCTGTTCCACTTATCAAAAAAGAAATATGCGATAATATTGATATGGATTTTGATTCATTAAAAGCGGTTGGAACTGGACTTGGAACCGCAGGAGTAATTGTTATGAATAAATCAACCGATGTAATTAAAGCAATTGCTCGATTGTCACATTTTTATAAACATGAATCATGTGGTCAATGCACGCCTTGCAGAGAAGGGACGGGATGGATGATGAGAATTATGGATAGAATGGTGATTGGTGATGCTAAGGTTGAAGAAATTGATAAGCTATATAATTTAAGTAAGCAAATTGAAGGACATACTATTTGTGCATTGGGTGATGCTGCCGCTTGGCCTGTGCAAGGTTTAATAAAAAATTTCCGTGAAGAAATGATTAATCGTATTGAAAGTAAAATATAGCTATGGAAAAAATTGTAGCTTTAATTACCGCTTGTGGCAGGGGCAATCGTTTTAATCGTGGCGAGGGTATTCCCAAACAATATTTACCGCTTGCTGGATATCCAATGCTTCGCCATTCAATCTTGGCATTTTTAAATCATCCAAAGGTTTCCGATGTGATGTGTGTAATTCATCCTGATGATGTAGAATTATATGAAGATGCGGTAAGAGGTTTGGATTTATTGAATCCAGTTTTTGGTGGTGATAGTCGTCAATCATCAATTAGAATAGGTCTTGAAGAATTAACTGAATATGCGCCTCATAAAGTATTAATTCATGATGGAGTGCGTCCTTTTGTGTCGAAAAGAATTATTAATGGCATTTTAGAAAAACTCGAATCTCATCCAGCGGTAATTCCTGCAATTGCAGTTGAAGATACATTAAAAAAAATTGGTGATGGACGAATTGAATGGACATTAGAGCGAGAAAATTTATGGCGTGCGCAAACCCC
>JBMSPZ010000008.1:0-15728 GCA_049423025.1 Rickettsiales bacterium | reverse complement strand
AATTGAACCTTGTTTAGAAAAATTATACAACCAAAAAAATCTATATGGGTCAATATATTTTCCTGCTGATAAAAGTGGTGATTGTAATAAATTTGTCAATATTTTAGCCTCAATTTGCAAAAAAAAATACGGAGTTAAATTTCATTTTAAACATCACATAAAAAATCTTTTTACAAATTATGAAAAAATTACAGGAATAAACACTGATAAAAAAGTTTTTTATGCCGACCATTATGTTTATTGCCTTGGTGCTGGTTCGTTACATTTACTAAATGGCATAAAAATTCAACACGGAATTTATCCTGTTAAGGGTTATAGCCTGTCAATTGAGTGTGATAATCAAGATTTTTTAGCTCCAAATATAAGCCTTACCGACAATCAAAATAAAATTGTATATTCAAGGATTGGCAATATTTTTAGGGTCGCAGGAACGGTTGAAATTGGCAAATTTGATGCCAAAATTTCTAAGAAAAATTTAAATTTTTTATATAAAAATATCAAAGAATGCTTTTCTGGATATGGCGATATTTCTAAGGTCAAGGAATGGTCATCTTTTCGACCATATCGCTACAACTCAACACCCTTAATTGGCAAAGTTTCTGGTTTAGAAAATTTTTATTTGAATGTTGGTCATGGTTCTTTGGGCTGGACGAATTCACTGGCGTCATCTCGCATTGTTGCAAATGAAATACTTGATAAACATCAGCAGGATTTCAAATTTTTGCATGATGACTTAAAGCATATTTTTGGCGTTTAAACCACAATTTATTTATCGTAGCACTTAACATCTCGAGCTAAATGAAGTGATCCGCAAATCACAATTCTTATAGCTTCATCGCCATTAATTTGAGAAATTAATTTAACTGCTTCAAATAAATTTTCGCCATCAATAATTTCGAGATTATTTTTTCTAGCAATTTCGCATATAACTTTGCTTTCCTCTGGATATGGCTCTAAATCTACTCTGATGGCAACAAGTTTTGTGATTTTAGTATTAAATTTACTTAAAAAATTTATCTTACATTTGCCCTTGCTAAAACCACAAAGTACATAGTTTTTTTTCAAGCTTTGAGATTCAAGCCATTGATTCAAAACAAAGGCTCCGCCCTCGTTGTGAGCGCCATCAATCCAAATTTCGCTTTGAGAATTTTTGAGTAAATTTAATAAATTATTCTCAATTTTTTCAAGTCTACTTGGCCATTTAACCGAAGAAATTCCTCGATTTATATCTTGATAATTAAAATTATATTTATCACTTAAAGCCATAGTGCAAGCAATTCCCGAGGCGCAATTATAATATTGATGATCGCCAAGTAAATTTGGCGAATTTAAATTTGGCAACAATAATTCATCATTCCAAAAAAAATTAAAATTCCCATTGATTTTATTGTCTTCATCGATGATTTTTTCGACAAAAAAATCATCGCCATATTGATAAATCGGGGCATTAATTGCTTGAGCAAAATTATGAATTATATTTTTTACATTATGAGCTTGAGGGCTTACAATCAAAGGAACAGAAGCCTTGGCAACATAACATTTTTGCAAAGCGATTTCTTCTAAACTATTGCCCAAATATTCTTGGTGATCTAGTGAAATTGAAGTGATTATGCTGGCAATTTTATTTTCCACGATGTTAGTAATATCAATTCTGGCGCCCATTCCACATTCCAAAACTAAAATATCTGCAGGAAATTTCGCAAATGCTACGAACGCTCCAATGGTAAAGCCCTCCATAAAGGTTAAATCGACCCCATAACTTGCAAGACGAACCTCTTCAAGACACAAATATAAATCGGCGTCTGAAATCATTTCGCCATTAATTACGATTCTTTCGTTGCAATTATGCAGGTGAGGCGAGGTATAAAGATGAACCTTATAATTATGCGATTGAAAAATTTTAGCGACCATATTTGAGGTTGATCCTTTGCCATTTGTTCCAGCAATATGAATGGCAGGAGGCATTTTTTGGTGAGGATTGTCAAGCCTCTCTAAAACAATTTTGGCTCTTTCAAAAACCGTTTCAAAATCAATTGTTTTTTTGCCAAGTGTCGAGGGAATTGGCCAATGCGGTAAATAAACCATATTTTATGTTGTAAAATTTACATTAAAAAATAAAATTCTAAAAAAAACTTAAGAATTAATTTTCATGAATTTCCAAAAACTCTTCTTTTTATTTGTATTGTTTTGCCTTCAGCCCAGTATTAAAGCCTATTGTCAAACTATTTCGCCTTATGTTAATCAAAAAAAACTAAATCCAAATCAATATCATTTTGAATATTCTGGATTGGTTAATTCGACAATGGCTTTTGGTAAGCAAAATAATATTTTACAGCAAAAAACTTTACCAGATAATTTTTCTAAGAATTATATAAATAATCAATTTAATTTTGGTTTCGATAACCAAATTTATTTAAAATCAGCTTATAAATTCGCAAATAATAATATTGGAACCGTTGGGGTAACTGCAAAGTTTGAAGTAAATATTAACACTAACCAGCGTTTTGAGCGGCCAAATCTTGACCAATTTTTTGGCTATGTTGAAAATGATTATTTTAAATTTGAAATTGGAAATTATCTGGCGGTCAATCAAAAAATGAAACAAGGACCAGCTCGCTTTGCTCGTGGTGCCGGTGGCATTAATGGAAAATATTTGGAATATGTAAATTTACCTGTTTTTTCATCGCAAAATAATTTATGTAATAATGCTATCAATAATCTAGCTTGTCAAAATTTTATTCAGCCAAAATTTATTTTGCTAGCCCAGTCGCCAATTGGTCATGGCGGTTATGCAACTGGCTTTTATCCGCAAGATTATTCCAATAATTATAATGGCAAAATTAAACTTTCGGATTTTAATAAAAATAATTTTCGCGCTCTTAAAGATGACAGTTTCGAGGGCTTAGAAGATGCATTGAAGCTGAGTTTTTATTCGCAAAAAATTAATGATTTTCAATTAGGTTTTTCTTTAACGCCATCAACTAATAATCAAGGTTTTACCGCCAAAACCGCACCACAAAGCCACGATAACAAAATCAATAATATTTATAGCTTTGGGGTAAATTATATTGCTGATTTTGATAATTTAAATATCGCCTTATCTTCAACCGCAGAATATGGTAAGTCAAAAAAATTTCAAAATATTTCTAGAGAAAATTTATTTTCTTATGATTTTGGAGGAAGTCTAAGTTATTTTGGTTTTAAAATTGGCTCTTCCTTTGGTTCTTGGGGCAAATCCTTAAATGCCAAAAATGGCGCTTATGCCTGCAATTACGATGAAAATAAAAATTTATTATCACAAAATTGTGCCAATAATTCTACTAATAAATTTTCTAATTCGCATTATTTCACCAGTGGTTTAGCCTATGAAATTGGTCCAATTAAAGCAAGTTTAACTTCGTTAAATAGTAATTTTCAAGGCAATAAATATTTTATAAAATCATTTGGTATTGATTACAAAATTAAGAAAAATCTAATTTCTTATATCGAATTTACTAATTTTAAATTTAAAAATTCTTTATCAAAAATAATTGATTTAAATAACCAAATAACATTTGCAAATTCATCGAATAATATTAAAAATAATGATGGAAAAATTTTTCTAATAGGAATTTATTATATTTATTAACTATGAGCGTTGATGCTTTAGAATCATTTTTGTCGCCCTTAAGTCAAATTTTTGCTCGCGAAGGTGTGAGTGAAATTTCCATTAATCGCCCCAGAGAGGTTTGGGTTGAAATTAAAGGTGATATGTTTCGCGAAGAGTTACCAAATTTTGATGTTGAGCATTTAAAAACCCTTGGAAGACTTGTTGCCCAGGCAACCGAGCAAAGGCTTAGCGAAGAAGAGCCGCTTCTATCGGCAACTTTACCCAATGGTTTTCGTGTGCAAATCGTATTTCCACCCGCCTGCGAACCGGGTCATGTGGTAATGTCGATTCGTAAGCCTTCTCCATTAAAATGGTCGCTTGATGACTATGATAAAATGGGAATGTTTGATACCACTTCAGTTGGCGAAATTGAAGATAAAAATGCCTTAATTTTAGGCAAATTACTCGAATTAAATCGCATCAAAGAATTTATTGCAAGGGCAGTACTTTACAAAAAAAACATCATCATCTCAGGCGGTACTTCGACTGGTAAAACCACTTTTACTAATGCGGTTATTCGTTCAATTCCTCACGAAGAAAGGCTTATAACCGTTGAAGATGCTCGCGAGATTGACCTTAATTCTCATCCAAATCGAGTGCATTTGCTTGCATCAAAGGGTGGTCAGGGTAGGGCAAAAGTTAACACTCAAGATTTGATTGAGGCTTGCTTGCGTCTTCGTCCTGAGCGTATTATCGTCGGTGAGCTTCGCGGTTCTGAAGCTTTTAGTTTTCTTCGAGCAATTAATACTGGACACCCCGGATCAATTTCAACGCTTCACGCCGATACTCCACAAATGGCAATTGAACAGCTTAAATTAATGGTGATGCAGGCTGGTCTTGGTATGCCACCAGAGGATATTCTCAATTACATTAAAAATGTGGTCGATATTGTGATTCAATTAAAGCGGGGCGAAAAGGGAAGGAGATATATATCAGAGATTTATTATCGACCTCTTCATTCTAATCTTAAAAATAAAAAAACTTAAATATGGAAACAATTAATCATCGTTTTTTTAGAAAGAAATTTCAAAGTTTAAATCTTCAAGAAGTCTTGGAAATATCTCGAGGTGTGCCACATAAAAATGTTAATCATGAAACAAAAATTCACGATATTAAATCACTTTCCAATGCCACAGAGAACGACATCTCTTTTTTAAGTTCAGGGCAATATCAAGATAAATTTTTAGCTTCAAAAGCTGGATTTTGCTTTATCGAAGAAAAAAATATCAGCAAACTTCCATCTTCAATGCTTGGCATTGTTGTTAAAAACCCATATTTTGCTTATGCTCAAATTGTAAGCCATTTTTACGAGGTCAAGCCTGCAAATTTTGCTTCACAAAATATTCACCCAACCGCCAAGATTGGCGAAAATTCTCAAATTGCCCCAAATGTTTTTATTGGTAGCAATGTTGAAATCGGTAAAAATGCTCAAATCAATGCTGGCGCAGTTATTGCTGATAATGTTAAAATCGGCGATAATTGTATAATCGGTGCCAACTCAGTGATTTCTTTTGCAGTTATTGGCGATAATTGTATTTTTTTAAATGGTGTAAAAATTGGTCAAGAAGGCTTTGGCTTTGTTCATAATAATGGTGTTAATTTTAAAATTTTGCAAATTGGCATCGTGCAAATTGGCAATAATGTAGAAATTGGTGCCAATAGCTGTATAGATCGCGGAGCCCTTGAAAATACTATTATTCACGATGAAGTTAAAATTGATAATTTATGCCAAATTGCGCATAATGTCGAAATTGGTCGAGGCACAGTAATGGCGGGTTCAAGCGGAGTTGCGGGCAGTTGTAAAATTGGAAAATATGTACAAATTGGCGGAAATTGTAGTCTTGCGGGTCATATTACCATTGGTGACGGCGTCAAGATTGCTGGCATGAGCGGAGTAATGCGTGATATCGAGCCGATGTCGATTGTGGCAGGAATTCCAATCTTGCCAATCAAAAAATGGCACCGCTTAAATTTGATTTTGCAAAAACTCCTTGAAAAAAATTAGGGCAGGGAATTGTTAAGTTAAATTCATTAAACAAAATAAAGGAATAACAATAAAATTGATCAAAAATCTTATCAAACAACAATAAAATATATTTATTAAACCAATTTTAAAAATAATTTATTGTTAAAATTGCATTAAAAATTATTGATTTAAAACTAAATTAGAACTAATATTATCATATTACTTTTTGTAAAAAATCTATTATAATTAATACAATGATATCATTAAATTCGGTAGCCAAAGCTCAAGAAAAAATTGCTGAAAATGCCCGCAAACAGCGTCTGGTATTGGGATTGACTCAACAAGGTTTAGCCCTGCGTTCAGGAGTTGCCTTGCCAACTTTACGCAAATTCGAACAAAAGGGTCAGATTTCTTTGGAGTCATTCTTGAAACTTCAAATGGTTCTAGGTGGTCTAGATAATATTGTTAAATCAGTTGAGCTAAAAAACACTGAATTTTCTTCAATTGATGATGTGCTTAAAGCCAACAAAATCAGCATTCGCAAAAGAGGAAATCGCAAATGAAAATCGCTATAAAAGAAATAAAGGTTGGTCTAAATTTTGGCGATGGAATCATTCCTGTCGGTCGTTTGGCGATAAATAATCGGCAGATTTTTTTTCAATATCACCTCGATTTTATTGAAAAAAATCTTAATATTACGCCATTTCATCTACCATTAAAATCTAGTGTATTTAGTTTTGATAATAATTTATTTGAAGGATTGTGCGGAGTATTTAATGATAGCCTTGCCGATGGTTGGGGGCGATTACTTTTTGACCGTTTTGCCAGATCTTTTGGGATAATTTCTTCGAGTATTTCGCCGCTTGATCGGTTAGCATTTGTAGGATTGAATGGTTTTGGTGCTTTAGTTTATGAACCAGATTATAGCTCTAAGGAAATTATTGATAACATTAATTTGGATGAATTGGCTAAGCAATCTCAAGAAGTTTTAGATGGAGCATCTGATGAGGTAATAGAAAATCTTTTAAATTTAAATGGTTCATCAGCGGGAGCTCGTCCAAAGGCTTTGATAGCTCTAAATAATGATCGCAAAACAATTATTCACGGCGCTCGTGATTTGCCAGATGAATTTTCGCCATGGATTGTTAAATTTAGTAGTTCACAAGATGTTGCAGATGCTGGAGTAATCGAATATGTTTATGCATTAATGGCGAAAAATGCGGGAATATTAATGCCTGATATTCACTTATTTGCCAGCAAAAAAACCGCAGGATATTTTGCGGTTAAAAGATTCGATAGAAATGCCAAAAAACACCTGCATATGCACAGCGCATGTGGTTTATTACACTCTAATTTTAGAGTTCCATCGTTGGATTATCAAGATTTGATTACGCTTACTAGCGTGCTTACCAAAGATGCTCGAGAAATTGAAAAACTTTACCAACTGGCGGTATTTAATGTTCTTGCTCACAACCGCGATGATCATTCGAAAAATTTTAGTTTTTTAATGAATGCAAAAGGTGAGTGGAAACTTTCACCCGCTTACGATTTAACTTTTTCATCAGGACCAAATGGCGAACAAAGTACAATGGTCATGGGCGAGGGAAAAAATCCTCGCATTGATCATTTAATCAAATTAGGGCTCGAAGCTAAATTATCCAAAAATCGCATTACCGAAATTATTGAACAAACACGATCATCTCTAGCGGACTGGGAAGGTCTTGCAAAAGAATATGGGGTATCTAAGGAAAATATTCGCTTGATAAAAAAATATATCGTTGGTTAAAAATCAAGAAATTCGATACTAAAAAATTAATTGAAATTGGAAGAGCGATAGTTAAATTAATTGAATTTGTTAAAAATTAAAAATTTATAAAAAAAATGTGTGATTATTTGCAAATTGTTCAAATTTTTATAGAGGGAATTGGAGCTTTTTTCACCCTTGGTGCTGTATATGTGGGTTGGTTGGCGCTAAACACTTGGAAAAAAGAAAAGAAATCTAATTTAGCAGATGAAATTATTAATACTACCATTCAATTAAAGGAATTAATTGAATGGTCTCGTAATCCCGCTCACTTCGATGAAGGAAAATCTCGTCCTTTAAGTAATAATGAAAATGAAAGAAATAAATTAAAAGATTCGTATTATGTATGCCAAGAAAGACTTCAAAATAAGATTGATTTAATAAAAAAAATTAATTTGTTAAAAATTAAATCTTCATTGCATTTTTCTAAATTAAAAATTGCTGAAGAATTGGAGCGTTTATTAGAAGTCGTTATATATATAAAAAATTCTTCAGATTGGCTAATTAGGGATATAGAAAATAATTTAAAAGATAATAAAGCTCGTATTGAACATGAAAATAAAATATATTCAAGTTTACAGGAAGGTGAAGATGAAATTCAAAAAATAATAGACGAAGCAACAACAAAAATTACTAATATACTAAAAGTATATCTTTGATAAAAAAGAAAAAATAAATTAATTAATCTCGTATATAGGTTTAAGTTAATTTTAAAATTCTTGGTACAGACCAACAAATATTGATAGATTTTTAAGGGGCTTGAGATTTGAACCAACGCCCACGAAAAATCTAATCGCTCAATTTCGTAAAGTCTGCTTACTTTACTCATTTCACCAAGATTTTTTCGGCCGCATAACGAAAAACAAATTTGTTTTTTGTTATTTGCCCTTGAAGGTTATGATTAGAATAGATTTTGGTTGCGGGGGCTGGATTTGAACCAACGACCTTCAGGTTATGAGCCTGACGAGCTACCGGGCTGCTCCACCCCGCGATATAATGAAACCGAGTTTTAAGCCCGGTTAGCTTTTATTTGTTTTTGCCGAGGGCAAAAACTTTGGGGCTGCTTTACCCCGCTGGTATTGATGAAACCGAGTTTTAAGCTCGATTAATCTTTATGATTAAATTTTATTTAAAATACAAAAATTTAATTTGTAAAGTTAGTGTAAGGTTTATATTTTAGATGGCAAGGATTAAGTTAAATTTTTTTATTTTATGCAAACAATTATTTTACTAACTTTATCAAATATTTTTATGACCTTTGCTTGGTATGGTCATCTCAAATTTCGTGATGTAGCATTATGGCAAGTGATTTTAGTAAGCTGGCTGATTGCCTTGCCCGAATATGCATTACAAGTGCCTGCCAATCGCTATGGTTATGGAAAATTTACCGCCATCGAACTAAAAACTATCCAAGAGGTAATTTCTTTAACGGTTTTTTGCATTTTTTCAATTTTTTATTTAAAAGAAAAATTACTTTGGAATCATTTACTTGGTTTCGTTTTGATTGTGATTGCGACTTATTTAATTTTCAAGAAATAGGGTAGAGGGTTTTAATAAATTTATGCCAATAGCGAAGCTGATTAGATTTATTTTGCAAGGGAAATGATAGATTCAAACTAGCCAATCTTCGCCCTTCGGGCTTCGCTTGGCATGCTTCGCTCTAACGATCTACTTTGGCACTGGCGTGCCATGCGTAGCTCGTAAGAGCGAAGCATGGTGGAGATAACGAGATTCGAACTCGTGACCTTTTGCATGCCATGCAAACGCGCTACCAACTGCGCTATATCCCCATATGATTTTGGTAAATTTAAATCTTAGAAAAATATTTTAAAGAAGAAAACTTCAATAGCAAGTTAAAAATTAACCGAGATTTTTTTGATTTAAGGCTAAAATCCCCGGTAATTCTTTACCCTCTAGCCACTCTAAAAAAGCCCCTCCAGCAGTTGAAATATAAGTAAATTCTGTTGCTAAATTTGCTGAATTTATCGCCGAAACGACATCACCTCCACCCGCAATTGATAAAATATTGCCAGCCTTAGTAAGGCTTGCGATACTATGGGCGATAGCCTTGGTTCCTAGGTGAAAAGGTTCAATTTCAAAGGCTCCAAGAGGACCGTTCCAAATAACAGTTTTAAAATTTAATAATTTTTCTTGTATTAATTTGATAGTCTCTTCGCCGATATCAAGAATAATTTCATCATCATTAATTTGATTTACTGATTTAGTGGCATTTGGAGCATGAGCTTTAAATTCTTTAGCGATGACGGCATCAATTGGCAAAATAATTTCGCAATTATTTTCTTTGGCGGTTTTTAAAATATCTAGTGCGGTTTGTTTTAAATCCTTTTCGCATAGCGATTTACCAATATTTTTTCCAGTGGCATATAAGAAAGTATTAGCCATTCCGCCACCAACTACAATTGCTTTGACCTTAGTTGAAAGAGCATTTAATAAATCAATTTTAGTTGATACTTTAGCGCCACCAACCATTGCTATTATTGGTTTCTGCGGATTCTCTAACAGGTTAGTAAGATTGTCGAGTTCAACTTCCATCTGAAAACCAGCGCATGATTTTAATAAGGCAGGAATGCCAGTGATAGAAGCATGGGCGCGGTGCGAGCAAGAAAAAGCGTCATTGACATATAAATTGCCCAAAGATGCCAAGAATCTTGAAAATTCTGGGTCATTCTTGGTTTCTTGTTTATAATAACGAAGATTTTCAAGTAAAATAATTTCGCCATAATTGGTGTTGTTAACGGCTTGTCTAGTTGATTCTTTGAAGCAATCATCGACAAAAGAAATTTTAATTGGCGATAATAATTCTTTTAATCTAGGCATTAATTGAGAAAGCGATGAAGCTTGGTCAAAAGAGCCGTCTGGCTTGATTTCAGGTCGACCAAAATGGGCAATTACAATAACTTTTGCCTGATTTTCAGCTAAATATTTGAGGGTAGGGATGATGGCTTTGATTCTAGTGTCATCTTCGATAATATTATTAACTATTGGCACATTAATATCGACGCGAACTATAACATTTTTATTGGTAACGACGCAATCTTTTAAACGATTAAATTTTGGCATATAATTTTTAATTTTGAATTTTTTTTTCAAAATTTTAGAAAATAATTTTTTTGAATTCAAATAACTTTTTTAAAACTTTTAAATTTAAACTTGATTCTTACAAATTATTTTTTAGAATTTATAAAATAAATCTAAAATATAGATATTATTTATCACAATTTTAACAAATTTCATAATTTTAAAATCATATGGGCACTAAGAATAACCCTAAAAACAGGGCAAAAAATGTTGAAAAAAGAAAGTTTAATGGCAAAGATGTTGAGCCAACTTACTATTTTGGTGTAAGAGTTGGACACGGAAAATATATGGCCGCAAAATATGCTGGAACTTCGCAATTAGTATTAGGCGCTGATAACAAGCCAATTCAGTGGGATCAGCTCGATCAATCGGCTTAATTTAAAGCAAATATGTCTGAAGTTATTATTACTGGCAATGTCGGTAGAATCGAAGGAAAATATCATCAAAATGAAAACCCTAAAGCCCCAGTTGCTTTAGTATTGCATCCTCATCCGCTTTATGGCGGAACTATGAACAATAAAATTACCTATAATCTTTACAAGGCTTTTGTAAATAATGGTTTTTCAGTTTTGCGTGTTAATTTTCGTGGAGTTGGCAAAACTCAAGGCAAATTTGATAATGGCATTGGCGAGTTAATGGATGTCACTTCGGTTTTAAATTGGCTTCATGATCAAAATATGGAAGCAACAGAATTTTGGATTGCTGGATTTTCATTCGGTGCCTGGATTGCTTTACAAGCAGTTATGAGAAGACCTGAGCTTGAAAATTACATTTTAGTTGCCCCTCCAGCTTCAAAATATGATTTTAATTTTATTGTGCCATGTTCATCATCGGGCTTAATAGTTCAAGGCGAAAATGATGAAGTCACTAAAGAGCAAGACTCTGCCAAATTAGCTGAAAGATTATCGGCTCGAGATAGTGCAGAAATTTCTTATCAAATGATCACGGGAGCTGATCATTTTTTTAAGGAACAGCTTAGTGAGTTTGATGAAGTTATCGATAGCTATATTAAAAGCAGATTATTCATTGATTCTTCAAAAGTTCGCAAAGTCAAAAGAGATAGAAGGCGCCGTAGAAAAAAGAAAAATGTTGCAGAAACCAAGCCAGAGCGTAATTATAACCCTGTGAAACCATTAAATTTATTCGAGTTTTAATTTGGATCAATTAAATGAATCCTCAAAATCTTAAAAAATTAGCATTAACTTCTTTCTTTTCTGGAGTTGTTTTAAATATTGTTGGCGTTGCTAGGCATTTAGAAAATAAGGATGATAGATTAATTCCATATTCATTAATGACAATTAGCTTATTTTATATGGGTTGTTCGTTAATGCTTCGTTCAAATCAAGTCGAAAATCACGATAATTATCCTGTTGGAGTTGTGATTAATCCAAGTGTTGAGGTCATTGATAATCCTAATTCTGCTATCTATAGAAATGCTCCAAGTGGCATCGTTGAAGATTCGGTAAGAATGTAGGTTAAAAATCTAATTTAAAATTAGGTTAATTTCTGGTTTTAAGCCATTCAAAAAATCTTTTATTGGTAGCGGATTTTTTCCGGGTTTTTGTAAAATTTTGGGAATAATAATGCCGTTATTACATTTTATATGAAATAAATTATTAATTATTTTGCCATTTTGATCTTTGGAATTTTCAATTTTATAATCGCATTCTAAAATTTTAAAATTTTCATTTTTATAAACAAAAAAAGCCCCGAGATTTCCGCTTAAGCCTCGGATTAATCCAGAAATTTCTTGGCAACTTAAATTCCAATTGATTTTTGCCTCGTCTTTAGTGATTTTTTTGGCGTAAGTAGCAAATTGATGATTTTGCGCAGAAAATTTTAGCGAATTTTGTTTGATGGCTTCAATGGTATTGACCATTAATTTTGCACCTATTTTTGCGGTCTTATCTTGAATTAAGCTAAAATTTTCATTTAGCGAAATATTAAAATCCTCACTTAAAACAATATCTCCACTATCAATTCCTTCATCCATTTTAATAATGCAAACCGCACTTTGATTTTCAAGATTCATTATTGACCTTTGCAATGGCGCACTTCCTCGATAAAGTGGTAATTTTGAAGGATGAATATTGAAACAGCCATATTTGGTAGCCTCTAAAATAGCTTTTGGCAAAATTAAACCATAAGATACAACCACCGCCAAATCGGCATTAAATGAACTGAATTCCTCTTGAGCTTCTGGAGTTTTTAAAGTTTTCGGGGTAAAGATTTTTAGATTTTTTTCGTTGGCAAATTGATGAATTGGGGAATAATTTAATTTTTGTCCACGACCACTAATTGAAGGCTCTTTGGTATATATCGCCAACAAATTATAATTTGGATTTTTCACCAACTCTATCAAGGTTGGCAAGCCAAATTCGGAGGTTCCCATAAAAATAATATTCATAAATTTAATATAGAAATTTAACTTGTATAATTTAAATTAATTGAGAGAATAATTAAAAAATAATTATAATTTTTTTAAAAATATATGAAAAAAAACCAAATTAATCAAAAATTTATTATAGGAATTTTGATGGTTTTTTTTGTTATTTATTTAGATTTATTTACAAAAAATTTTGTATTTTTCTATCTTTACAATACCAATTATTTTAAACACACACTTTATCCTGTCAAACCAATTACTTCATTTTTTTCTTTGGTTTATGTCAATAATAATGGCATATCTTTTGGTATGTTCAATAAAATTAATTATGCCAGAGAAACATTTGCTATTTTGCAATCTTCTATTGCCATTGCGCTTATTTTTTGGATGTATCGAGTAAAATCAAAGCACATGACATTGGCTTTAGCCTTAATTATTGGCGGTGCTTTTGGAAATGTAATTGATCGTTTGCAAAATGGAGGAGTTACCGATTTTCTTGATTTTCATTTTAATAATATTCACTGGCCAGCTTTTAATTTAGCTGATTCGGTGATTTTTATTGGAGTTTGTATTATCTTATTTGATGAATTTATTTATAGAAAAAAATGTCAAAAATTAAAATAATTTTTCTGATTACCCTTTTAGCTTCGTGTAGCAAAGTCGATAAAAATCCGCTGATTATTCCGCCAAATTATTCCGAGGTTCCTTCTAAAGAAGAATTAATGCAAAAAAAACTTGAAGAAAATGTTGTTAATCAAGATAATATCGATAAAATTAAAAAAATGTTGCAAGAAAGCGATTAATTTCAAACTTAAATTTAATAAAAATGACAAATTTTCTTATCTCTGAATCATTGGCTCAAGCCACTGAAAATAGCACTCCACAAACTGCAAATAATTTTTCTTTTGCTAGTTTTGTCCCGTTAATTTTAATTTTTGTAATTTTTTATTTTCTAATTATTCGTCCTCAAACTAAGAAAATGAAAGAGCATGATTTGATGATTAAAAATCTTAAATTAGGCAATAAGGTCATCACTTCTTCTGGAATTATTGGTATTGTTCGCCAAATTCACGAAAAGGAAAATCAAATTGAATTAGAAATTGCTAAAGATGTTATTATTACAATTTTAAGAGCATCAATTTCTGAGGTTGAAAAAGCAGAAAAAAACGAAGTTAATCAAGTTAAATCTGCTAAAAAAAATTCTAAAAAACACTAAATTTAATCTATGTTGTATTTTTCTAAACTCAAAATTACTTTGATTTCATTGCTTTGTTTGCTGGCGATTTACTTTGCCATGCCATCATTTTTATATAATAGTAAATTTGAAAAAAGCGATTTTATGAAAAACTTTTTTCCAAGCAACAAGGTTAATTTGGGTTTAGATTTACAAGGTGGATCGCAATTATTAATTGAGGTAGATTTCAATGCTTATCTTCAAGAGCAAAATATTTTTTTGAAAGAGGAAATTAAAAAAACTTTTACCGATGAAAATTTGCGAACATTAATCGAAGTTAATGGCGATAAAATTATCTTTAATGTTCAAGATGAGTCTGAACAAAAAATTGCCAAAGATCTTTTAAAGAAAGTTTCTAGAAATTTAAATATCTCGCAAGATGGCAATGTTTTTTCTGTGAGTTTTACCAACTTTGAAATTGACAATCTCAAGAAAAATTTACTTTCACAATCAATTGAAATAATTCGTCGAAGAATCGATGAAAACGGCACTAAGGAGCCTACTATCGTGGCTCAGGGTGAAAATCGAATTTTACTTCAAGTACCCGGTGTAAAAAACTCCGATGAGTTAAAAAGTATTCTTGGCAAAACCGCTAAAATGACATTTCATCTTGCTTCAAACGGGACCGAATCTTTTGATGAAGTGCTTCAGGCTTTTGATAATCGTGGCAATATGTTTTCATTAAAAAAACAAGCAATGCTAAGCGGTGATTTATTGATTGATGCCTCGGCAACTTATCACGAAGGTAAGCCTGCAGTGGCTTTTCGCTTCAATAGTGCAGGCACCAGAAAATTTGCCGAAATAACTCAAGAAAATGTTGGAAAAATTTTTGCAATAATTCTTGATGGAAAAGTGATTACAGCTCCTGTAATTAATACTGTAATTAATCAAGGAAATGGTGTTATTTCTGGAAGTTTCGATGTTAAAGAAGCTAGCGAAGTAGCCTTATTATTGCGTTCTGGAGCCTTGCCAACCCCGCTTTTAATTGTCGAAGAGCGTTCAGTTGGACCTTCTCTTGGATCTGATTCAATTAAAAGTGGACAAATTGCCTCTTTCGTTGGGTTAATAATGGTATCAATTTTTATGATAATTTTCTACGGATATTTTGGTTTTATTGCCAATATTGCTTTAGTTGTTAATATTGCCATCATCATCTCAATACTATCTTTATTATCGGCAACTCTTACTTTGCCTGGTATTGCTGGTATTGTTCTTACAATGGGTATGGCGGTTGATGCCAATGTGTTAATTTTTGAACGAATTAAGGAAGAATTAAATTCATCAAAATCAATTTTGGCGTCTATTGAAAAAGGATTTAGTCAAGCATATAGAACTATCATTGATTCAAACATCACCACTTTGATTGTAGCATTTTTCCTATATGTTTTTGGAAATGGTTCGGTTAAAGGATTTGCTGTAACTTTATCCATCGGAATTACTTCTTCAATGTTTACGGCAATTTTATTGACCAGAATGTTGATTGTAATTTGGATTAGAAACAACAAAAATAAAAAACCATCTTTAATCTAATGAATTTTTTTTCATTATTTTTGCTGTTATTCTTAGGCTTTAGTTCCAAATCTTTTGCGC